>DASYSS010000036.1 GCA_036003045.1 Gemmatimonadaceae bacterium | reverse complement strand
CCCGCCGGCGACGCCAAGGATTCCGCTTTCCACGAGAAGCTGCTGCACGATTCTCATGCGCGGCGCGCCGAGCGAACGTCGCAGCGCGATCTCGCGCTCGCGCGAGACACCGCGGACAACCAGGAGACCGCTCAGGTTGGCGCAGGCGATGAGCAAGAGCAGTCCCGCGATGGCGCCGAGCAGCCGGGCGAGCGGGGAATAGGCGCGCTGTGTTGTGACGAGCGCACCCGACGCCCGTTGCACCACCGGTCGTCGCAGGCTGTCGTCTCCGATCGCAACGCGGGAGAGCGCGGCGCCAAGATTGGAAATGCCGGCGGCGGCCTGGCGTTCCGTCACTCCCGGCGCAAGGCGCGCCAGCACGTCCATGTCGTCGCACGGGAGGGCCGGCTCGCACTTGATGCCGACGGCTGCGGCCATGGTGGACGGAAGCCACAGGTCGGCAGGCGCCGCACCCACGCTCACGCCAACAAAATCCTGGGGGGCCACGCCAACGATCGTGAAATCTCTGTCGGAGCCGGAGAGCTGAACGTGCTCGCCGATCGCCCGCGGGTCGGCCGAGAAAGTGCGCTCCCATAGCGCGTAGCTCAGGATCACCACCGGCTCGCCATATCGCGCCGTTTCACTGGGCAGAAAAAAGCGGCCCAGCGCCGGCTTGAGTCCCAGCATCCGAAAGAACTCGGCCGAGGCAAATCCGGCGAAGCGCTGGTCGAGTGTGCCGCGCTCGCGCACGAACTTCGTCCAGCAACATCGCTCGGCCGCGATTTGCTCGAAGACGTCCTTTCTTGCCCGGAGGAGCGCTGCGCCCTCTTCGCCGACCTGCGTCAGCCGGCCGTTTCCGCGCGGCAGGTGCACGCGAACGAGGCGCTCGGCATTTGGCGCCGGCAACGGGCGAAGGAATATCGCGTCGGCGAAACTGAACGCCGTCACGGCGGCGGCGATCGCGAGTCCCAGCGTAGCGGTGGTGGCGACGGCGAACGACGGGCGCGCGCGCAACGCACGCAACGCGAGCTTGGTATCCTGAAGAAGGCCGGCGAGCATCGTGCGCACTGCCTCCCGCCGTTCGCGGCTGCGAATCCGCGCCGCGCGTTGCGCGACCGTGGTGCTCGAAGCCGTCCGCGCGGCCTCGACGTCGCCGAATAAGCGGAGCGCCTCTCGGCGAGCGGCGTCCGGCGTCATGCCGCCCGCCTGAAGCTGCTCCAACCGCGCCGCGATGTGCGACGCGATCTCATCGTCCCACTCGCGCTCGAGCAGGTCGGCCCGATCGGCGAGGTGACGGAACAAGCCGCGAAAACGCCTGCGCATGATCCTTGGACGCCGCTACGCCGGCTTCCGTTCGCCGCGCATGATCTCGATCAGCATCTGCGCGTACTCGGTCCACCGCGACGTGTCGGCGCGGAGCTGCGCGCGGCCGGGCGCCGTGAGCCGATAGAAGCGCACCTGCCGATTCTTGTCGCTCACGCCCCACTCGGCGCGCACCAACTCGCGCTCCTCCAATCGGTGCAGCGCTTGATAGACAGCGCTGTCGTCGATGTCGAGGCGGCCACCGGAGCGCCGCTCGAGCCATTCCAGGATTTCGAAGCCGTGCATCTCGTCCCACGAGAGGGCCTTGAGCACGAGCATATCCAGGTTGCCCTTCTGTACGGGCATACCGTCGGTCATCGAAGACGCTCAACTAAGAGTCTTCGATAATGTCGTCGTCGGCCGGCTTGATGTCAATCGAGCACGCTATTTCGAGGCGGGCATGCCTCCTCGCATCCTTCGATGACCGCGGTGCCGACCTCGTGCGGTAGTCACCGGCCTCGGGTCCCACGTGACCGGCCGCCGCTCGTCGCGCCCAGGAGGAACATGTGTGACACGGCGAGGTGGGCAAGGGCGGCACCCGGAGAGCGAGCGTCGGCTTGATGAGCAGCGTCATTGCGACGCAGCTTGGAACAACTCGACCGGATTGCCGGACGGGTCGTCGAGGAGGATCTCGGCGCCACCGGGGCCTTTCGCGATGTCGTTGCGAAATCGTAGGCCGGCGTGCGTCAGCCGATCGACCTCGTGGGCAAGATCATCGACGTTGAGAATGATGCGGTTCCACCCGCCGGGTTCCGCCTTGCGCCCATCGCGCATCGGCTTCGCGGCTCCTCCAGGGCCGAACGGCGTGCTCAACACCAATTCGAGATTGGCGCGGGAGAGCAACGCGAAATTGTCGGTCGCTCCGGGCTTCACGATGAACCCGAGGTGCTGCGTGTAGAAAGAGACCGCGGGCTCGATCGCGTTGACCATGTATCGTACGCGAACCTTGCTCGCATCTGCCTGACGAGCCGGTGATGTGTCAGCCATGTGTCGATTCTCGATGGCGATGGCCCGAAGGCCTAGCGAGCGGCCTGGCTCCGACGCCAAGGAGAGCGAGCGAGCCACGCACGACGTTCATCTGGGCATCGGACGTCAGAGAGGGATCGTCATAATTGGTGAAGCGACGCCACTCGCATTACCGATGCCGCAAGGCGATCGGTTCGTCACGCAGTCAGAATCTTTACCCGCTGCATCCGTCGAACGTCACTCGCGTTCGCCCGGCAGCTGGTAGGGAATCGCCCGGACATCCCTCGCCCAATTGGCCCCTAATGCCAAGATCCTAATTGATAGGCTGCTAGGCCGACGATGAGACGTGAAACAGATACCCCTCATGGCGGCATGCGGGCTCGGCTGGCCGTAATGGTTCGCGAGACAATGATTGGCCTGTCAATTGCCCCTTCGTGCAACACCGAGCGGCGATGATCGCCGCGCGGATTCAGCGAAGGAGGTCGACATGCCAAGACGAATTCCCGGGCGTCGTGAATGCCTGATCGGGCTCATGCTCACCCTCGGGCTGGGCTCGGTCGCCGCCGCGCAGGACACGACCGGAAAAGCTCGCCCCGACACAGCGTCAAAGCGTACTGTGGCCAAGACCAAAGCGCATTCGACGATTCGTATTCCTGTAAGGAAAAAGGAAGCTGCTGGTGTAGTCGCGCTGCCGCCCAAGGACACGGTCGCGCCCACGCCGGTCCCCGTCCCCGTCGCGCCGGACACGACCATCAAGGCGGACACGATGGTAAAGCCCGATACCATGACTAAGCCGGACACGATGACAAAGATCGACACCGCGGTGATTCGCCCAGCCGATACGACGACAGCCGCGCCCGTTGTCGAACCGCCAGTGCCGAGGGCGCCGCGACGACAATTCGGCGCGTTCTACGTTGGGCTTGCCAGTGGAACCAGCGTTCCGTCCGGTGACATCCACAACGGCTACAACCCAGGCTTCAACATCACCGTGCCGATCGGTTGGGACAGCAGGTCGATGCCGCTTGGCGTGAGACTCGACATTTCATACGACCGTTTGCGAGGTCGGACGACGTTCCGAAGCAACGGATCGACGACGGCGCTCGTAACCGCTGGCCCCGGTGGGACGAACTACGCGACAGGATCGCCGGCGAGTGGCACAACCGCGCCGGGGTACACCGCGCCGACCGCAACCACCGGCGCAACCAGCACCGGAACGTCAAGCGGCTACAACGGCTACGCGATCGCAACCGGGACGGATGCGACACTCGCGTCGGCAATGCTCGATGCGAAGCTGCGTCTTCCGTTGCTCGGCTCGCACTCGTCGACTTCGATCTACGTGGTCGGCGGTGGCGGCCTTCACTATTTCCTCAACTATGACAAGTCGCTGGCGTTGACGAATCCGGCTGCCGAACAGCAGAAGTTCGCGGCGCTGCACGCGGCGACGACCGCGGCCGTGCAGTCTGGCCTTCCATACTCCGCCGCCAATTACTCGAGCTCCGGGTATACGGCGATCACGCGGCCGGGCGCGAATGCCGGTGTGGGAATGCAATGGGGGCTTCGCGGCGCCGATCTGTTCGTAGAGGGACGGTACGTAACGATATTCACCAAGGACCGGTCGACGAACTACTGGCCCGTCATTCTCGGCGTTACGCTCCGTTAGGCACCGCGGACCAACGCGTAACGCAAGAACATCCCGCGGCGCTCCTCCGCCGCGGGATGTTTGTGCGTTCTGCAGGATTCGAATCCACCGTTGCGTCAGTAGTAGACCAACTGCTCCGCGGGATCAACGCGGTTGTGCGAGTAGCCACCACGCGAGACAGGCCGCCACGAGAGCGTCGAACGCGATCGGAATCGGAAACGCGAAATACCGCCAGACGACCAACGCGTGGGCGACCTTCCACGCCAGGAGTAAGACGACGATCGGCCGCGCGAGCGTCGGCGGCACAACGGCAATCCTCGCGACCTGCCACAACAGCACAGCTTCGACGAGACAAATCGCCGCGGCGATCAGGCCGTATCCGAAGTACATGTCCCAGTAGCCACGCGTTCCGCCGCCGAAAAAGAGGCCGGTCTTCATTGCCGTAACCATCGCCGTCTCAGCCTCGCTCCGCGGCTTGGCCGAGATGAAGAATCCGCCGTGGACGATGCCCTGGATCGCCGTCAGCACCGCTGCGACGCGCAACAATAGGGTCGTGCTCATAGTGGCCTCTGGTTCGCTCGCACGGCGGGATCGCTAATCTGCGCACTCATAAGGCGCCGGCTATCGCTTGAGCGCACTGGCAAGACGGCCGAGGGAATGAGCCAACCGTAGGAGTGCGGGGTCCAGAAGATCGGGAAGTGTTGGATCCACCACGCCGTAGCCGCGTAGCCCGGACGACAGACTGTCCTCGATTCGGATGACGTCGGTCGTCAGCGACGCGCTGATAACGCGACGAAGCGACACGATGCTCGGCCGAAGGTTCATCGCGACGGCGAGACGCTCGATCTGATGCTTGATCGCCGGGATCTCGGAGGCCGCGATCGTCCGAAAGCCGGACGGCACGTCGTCCTCCACTCGCGAGAGATTGCGCGCACGCGGAGCCGCCAGCAGCGTCTCGATCGTGCCCAGCGAATCTTCCAAACGGCTCAACAGGACCTCAAAGTGCCGCCGCTGGTTGTCGTTCACCGCGATGCGGTCGAGAGAATCGTCCATCCCGAATCATGCGCCTGAGCCACCCGCGCATCCAGACGCGCCAGATTCATAACCTTCACTCCATCCACCCCCCCCCGGAGCCAGCTTGTGACTGATCCCGCTTGGTACCACCCGTTTCGAACACTTGGAATGCCGGGCGTGCTCGGCATCGAGATACTCGAGCTCTCGGAGCAGCGCGTGGTGGCTACGATGCCAGTCGACGAACGGACGGTCCAACCGTTCGGCATTCTCCACGGTGGTGCGTCGGTCGCCCTCGCGGAAACGGTCGCCTCGTTCGGCGCCGCCGGGTGCATCGATCGCGAGCGGTTCGCAGCGGTCGGCCAGGAGATCAACGCCAACCACATTCGCCCCAAGTCCAGCGGCGTCGTCACAGCCACCGCAACCCCCGTCCACATCGGCCGCACGTCACAGGTCTGGTCGATTCAGATCCTGGACGAATCGGGAAGTCTCATCTGTATCTCTCGCTGCACGATGGCGATTGTGCCGAGAAGGGTGCCGTAACGGTCTTCCTTCATCAGGAGATCAGCCGCCAGAATTTGGGTGGCCCGACGGGCCGATGTAGCCGCTGTCGCCGAGCGCATTATTCTTGCGGGCCCTGGTCGTCGCGTCATCGATCGCCGCGAAGGCCGCACGCGTCGCCTCGGCCAACGACACCACCAGCTGGCGAGCGGCATCAGTATCCGGCGCGTGCTCGGCGACCGAAATCCAGGCCTGCGTGAGAAGGATCGCGACCGCGACGCGACACGAGATACGTGTTTTCCCGGCGCCGGCGTCCGTCGTCGTCATCTCGATTCGCGGCATTTTCACGCCACGGCGCTCGGCCGCGGCGATGATCATGGGAATATCCAGCGCGTCAGCCGCGTCTCGGGGCACGACGAACTGCGCCGAGGCGTCGAGCTCTGGGGAATCAGGCGGGAGTGAGAATGTCACGGAGGTGAGCGAGGGCGTCGGTCGTGGGTGCACTCGACGGCGAGCTGAGACACTGCGTGAACATAGCAACGAGGGGAAAGCGTCTACTGCCTTGGCCCAATCGCGACCGAAGGATAACTCCACCATAAATGAGCCACCGATGAGGCTCATCGCAAACTCGCGACGTCGTTGGAGCAGGGCGCATGGAATTGTCGTCTTTCATCAGCGCACATCGTGAGACCATCCTTGCGGACTGGGAACAGGACGCCCGCCGGAGGCTGACCGGCCGAGGCGACGGCATCCTCGAGCTCCGCGACAACCTCGGCAAGCTCCTGGAAACAGTCGCGCGTGATCTCGATGACTGTCGACGCGACATGGGCGTGCCGAATGAATCTCCGGGTCGCCAGGCGCCGGCGAACAGCGTCGAGGCCGTCGCGGAGCAACACGGCGCTCGACGCGCGGAGCAGGGGTTGCGTGTCGTGCAGGTGGCGCTGGAGTTCCCGAGCCTTCGTCGATGCGTGACGCGCCTCTGGCGTCGATCGCAGCCCGTCGCGACATCGGCGGATCTCGATAGTCTCATCTGCTTTGACGAGGCAATCGACCGCGCGCTGACGACGTCGATCGCCGAGTTCATGCACCGCATCGATCGCTCGCGGGAAAGAGTGCTTGGCGTGCCTGGCCATGATCTGCGAGATCCTCTGACGACGATCATCGCGGGCGGCGCGCTCTTGGCGGAAGGGGGCATCGACGAGGAGAAAACGCGCGACATCGCGAACCGTATCGTGTCCACGGGCGAACGCATGCATCATCTCATCGCGGACCTCCTCGACGCGACGCGGATGCGATTCGGCGGACGGCTGCCCATTGAACGGCGGGAAGCGGATCTTGGCACCGTCGTGCGCGCGATTGTCGAAGAATTCTGCACGTCTCATCCAGACCGCGTCGTCGAAGTGACGGCGAGTGGCGATCTCCAAGGACGTTGGGACGACAAACGCATCGGTCAAGCAGTCGCCAATCTTCTCGCGAACGCTCTTCAATATGGCGAGAGACAGGCCCCCATTCGCGTTTCGGTCGCCGCCAACCACGACGTCGCCATCGCGGTGCACAACACCGGCCCGCCAATTCCGGAGCAGCGGCGGGCGGTATTGTTCGAACCCTGGACGACCGTCGTCCACGACGACGCGGCGGCGCGCGACGCCGGGCATCTCGGGCTGGGGCTCTACATCGCGAACGCGATCGTGGTCGGTCACGGCGGTCACATCGAAGTTGATTCCAGTGACGAGCGTGGAACGACCTTCACGATTCATTTGCCGGTCACGAGACCCGGCGGAATGGATCACGGTGAATAGGTTGACGCGCGCGCGTTGCTTTTCTCGTCGGTACGACTGCCGGCCCAGATTCCGCTCACGCGAAGGGCATCCCTACGGCGGTCATTGCGGAACGAGGAACGATGCCGAACTCGCGGTGGCCGCATGCGCGAAATCGGGGGACGTTGCAACGGTCACTCGGAGTCGACGCGTTCCAGCCGCGAACAAGTCGTTGACACGAATGGTCGCACCCGAAGCAATCGGAATGGCCAGCGGCGCGATCGGACACGGCGGCGGACCAACGTCCACCCATCTTCCATCAACGTCCTTTTGCTCCTCGAGCGTGGGGACCGGATCCGCACATCCCCGCAGGTACGCTGTCGTGGTTCCGCTATTGGTGATTACGACGAGCCCAACGGTGTGAATGGCCGCCGAGATCGGATCGCACGTGAACAGGCATGGTCCGGGGACCGTGACGGTCATGCCCACGCCGAAGGCAGACGTCGCTGACATGGGGGCCGTCGCGTCAGTGCATCCGGCAACGGCTACGACCGCACCCGTGTAGAGCCAAGCCAGACTTCTCATACTGCGTCTCGCGGACTGGGGTGACGGCTGAACCCCCGTTCGCCGTGCCGCGTCACCGCCCGTTCAGCAGCCGACTGGAATCCGGATCTCGTCAATCTCGACTTGATGTTGCCGGGGGCCGACGGCTATCACGTGCTGAAGCGGGTTCGCCAGAATGGCGGCGGGCGCGTTCCCGTCATCGTTCTTTCGCCAAAGACACAGGAACAAGATAGGATTCGGGGCTTTCGGCTCGACGCCGATCAATACGTCACGAAGCCGTTCAGCATTCTCGAGTTGAGCGAGCGGATCGCGGCTCTCCCGAGACGCAGCGCACTCGAACGAAGCCCGCACAGCCGCATGCTGGAGCTGGCGACGTGACCGTCGACCTCGACGCGCCCGCGGTGACGCGGGCGGGGATGCCGGTCACGGTGACGCCGAAGGTGTTTGATCTCTTGCTGGCTCTGGCGCGGCGCCACGGCAAAGTCGCCAGCCGCGCCGAGCTCCTTCGCGAGGTGTGGGGTTATGGTCCTTACATAATGACGCGGACCGTGGACTCACACGTGGCGGAGTTGCGTCGAAAGCTCGATGATCCGGACGATCCGCATCACATCGTGACCGTCTGGAAGGTTGGTTACCCATTCACGCGATAGGCGTGGTGCTCACGGCGGTCGTGGCGCAAATAGGGTTGATCCCTGGTGCTTGGCAAAGCGCTCCAGTGCCGCGGAAAGATTAAGATCGAATTAGTAAACCCCGCGCGGCCGTCCGAAAGGGTTGCGCCGGATCTCGAGTCTCTCACAATACCAGCATGCCCACATTCCGCGCCGTCGCAGCCAAGAGCTGCCTGTTTGGTATCGCCGCGTTGCTTCTCTCCTCGGCACGACTGCCGGCCCAGATTCCGTCGACCCACGCCGGCCGGGTGTTGGCCGCATGGCTCGACGCCATGAACGGCGGAGATCGCGCGAAGCTGAAAGCGTTCATGGACGCGAACATGCCGGACCTTCCGATCGACCAAGTCATGGCGGTCCGCGCGCGAACCGGCGGCTACGACGTCCGCAAGATCCAGGACTCGAAGGAGCGCGAAATCGCGGTCTTGGTGCAAGAACGTGAAGCCGCGCGTCAATTCTTGACCCTCACCCTCCGACTCGCCTCCGATACGTCGGATCGCGCCACCATCCTGCTTCGCCCCACGGACGCACCGGCCGAATTTGCGACCGCAAAAATGACGCAAGCGGAAGTCAACGCAGCGCGCAACGGCGCTCCGTTCAAGGCCCTCTCGGCATACCTGGACGCGCTCAACTCCGGAGAGCGTGGGCCGATTCAGCAATTCATCGAGACGCGATACCCGAGCATGAACGTCAACAACCAGGTGAACTTTGCTCAGAACACGGGCGGATTCGACTTTCGTTCGATCGAGCGTGCGACGACGACCACGGTTGTGGGGTTAGTTCAGGAGCGCAACTCCGACCAATTCGCGCGATTCGTCGTCGTCCTCGATTCGACGACTCCGGACAAGATCGTCCAACTCGGCCTCAACGCGATTCCCCGTCCAGCGGCATTCCCGATCGCGCGCTTGACCGAAGCCGAGCTTGCCCCGGCCCTCGAGTCGCGGCTGGACAAGGAATCCGCGGCGGACCGCTTCGCCGGTACGGTCATCGTCGCAAAACTCGGAACCAGCGGAAGCAAGGTGCTGTTCCAAGGCGCCTATGGCCTCGCCGATCGCGAACACAAGATCGCCAACACGCTCGACACCAAGTTCCGCATCGGCTCGATGAACAAGATGTTCACCGCGACGTCCATCCTGCAGCTCGTTCAAGCGGGCAAGATCAAGCTCACCGATCCCTTCGGCAAATACGTCACGGACTATCCGAACAAGGACGTGTCGAGCAAGGTGACGATTCATCAATTGCTCACACACACCGGCGGCACCGGCGACATCTTTGGCCCCGACTTCAACGCACATCGTCTGGAGCTACGCACCCTCGACGACTACGTGAAGCTGTACGGCTCGCGCGGCCTTCAATTCGAGCCGGGAAGCCGCTGGGAGTACAGCAACTATGGAATGCTGTTGCTCGGCGTGGTCGTCGAGCGCGTCACCGGTCGGAGCTACTATGACTATGTCGCGGAGCACGTGTATCGCCCCGCCGGAATGACTGGCACCGGCTCGGAGCCTGAAGATCAAACGGTGGCCGAGCGCTCGGTCGGGTACACGCGCCGGAACGGCGCGTGGACTCCCAACACGAATACGCTGCCCTATCGTGGAACATCGGCTGGCGGTGGGTATTCGACCGTAGGCGATCTTGTGAGGTTTGCCGAGGCGTTGATGAGCCATAAGCTGGTCAACGCCGAGTATACCAACATGCTGATCACAGGGAAGGTCGACGTCGCCATTGGACAGATGTACGCGTACGGCTTCGAGGACGCACGACAGAACGGCGACGGCGCCGTCGGTCACGGTGGCGGCGCGCCAGGAATGAACGGCGAGCTGCGGATCTATCCGAAGTCGGGATATGTCATCGCCGTGCTGGCGAACCTGGACCCGCCCGCGGCGTCGCAGGTGAACGGGTTCATCGACCCACGCCTGCCCAAGTAACTGTCGCAACCGTTTCCGTCCAAGCACCGCGGCGCGGTTCAGGAATACGTCCGAGCACGCTGACGACCCGGCCCGTCCCACGCCTGTTGCTCCGGGGGCCGTTTGGCGTGGTATCTTGCTCGCCGTTCGCGGACCACAAACGGATTGAGGGATCGTGTTTCATCATCTCGCTCGTCTCGGCGGCTGGACCGCGCTCGTGTGCATCGGCGCGTGCATGCGCTCGGCGCCGGCACCGATGTCCGCGGCGGTCGCCACTGTCAATGATCCCGTCGTCGTCGATGGATTGCGGCAGCTTCGCGCCGCGACGTCGGCGTACAAGCAGCTCGATGCTGCCGTCGCCGCCGGATACCCGCGCACCGTCGCCGACTGCATCGTCGACGAGCATCACGGCGCGATGGGCTATCATCACCTGAATCGCGCCTACGTCGACGAGAAGCTCGATGTCACCAAGCCCGAGTTTTTGCTATACGAGCGAATGCCGGACAGCAGCTACCGGCTGAATGGCGTGGAGTTCATCGTCCCGTATCGCTATTGGTCGCGCGACTCGGTGCCACCGGTGCTCATGGGTCAGAAGCTGCACCATGAGAATAATTTCAACTACTGGTATCTCCACGTATGGGCGTGGACGGACAATCAGGACGGGTTGTTCGCGAACATGAACCGGGACGTGCAGTGCCCCAATGGCGGCAAGGTGTACAAAGCGACGCCCGATTCGCTTTGGTGACCTGCATCACTGTTTTTATATCGCAACGACGGGGCATCGGCTTTTGGGGGACTCCCGGCACGGGGTCTGCGAGCCGGGGTAGCATGTGGCCAAGAATCGACCGCACCGCGATTGCCACGCGGATTCGCGCTCTCGTCACCGGGTCGAACGGTGGCGATTTGCAGACGACGGCGCGGCGACTCGACGTTGCACCGGTGGCGTTGAGCCGTTCGATCGATCCCCGCTTTCCACGCCTGAGTCTCACCGTCATCACAGCGATCGTCCGAGAGTACGGGGTTGATCCGTGGTGGTTGATGTACGGCAACTACGACCACGAGACGCACGCCCTCGCGAGCGAGATCGGGCCGGGCATTACCACCGCCGATGTTCTGCGACTGGTCGAATCGCCACGGGAACGGCGCATCCACGAACCGCTCGACGACCGCCCCTCCACACAACTCGACGCTTAGCTGCGACGATGGCTCGGGCCGTGCGTTCCGGACGCTTCTTCGAGCGCGGCACCTGCGTTCCCTGACGTCTCTTCGATGTCCGGCTCGACGCACCAGGCGATGACTTCTTCGCGGACGCGGTCAGTGGGCCTTGGCGCTTCCGCATTCAAAGGCGGAGGAAACCCCGCTTCGCTCAGAACGGCGCCGAGCGCCGCAAGTATTTCGTTGAACGTCAGCCCGAGCAGCCGTAGGGCGCCAACGTATTCGCGGACCGTCTCGCGAAGGTCGACGACCGATGCGCCATTGGCCGGTGGGTTTGTCGCTTCGAGGTGAACGCGCAGCTCGATGGCGAGCCGCGTCGCGTCGTCGGCGTTGTGGATCCGATTTCTAGATGACGGGCTCATGTCAGAGACGGAATCCTGTCGAGTCCATGCGTAGCAATCAGACGACGGAACCGTCGGGCGGGGAGCGCCATCTCCATTACATCTCAGAAAGGTGCGCTCTTGTCGCGAGTTCGCGACGTGACGGAGGCGCTCGTCAGAGATCGCGGATGGAGAACCGTCTAACCGGCGAGACGAATCTGCTGATCCCGCTCTGTCAGGGGGGCGTCAGGGAACGGGGCTAGCATACCTCCTAAGAACCCCCCCGCCCGCGACACCTTTTCGGAGGCATTCCCATGAAAACGGCATCACTGGTTGTCACCGCGCTCGCATTCGCCGCGGTTTCCGCGAGCGCGCAGGAGACGTACAAGAAAGACATCCCCGATTCGCTCGCGAAACGCGCGAAGATCACCGAGGCCGCCGCCGCCGCGACCGCGCAGAAGCGGGTGCCGAAAGGAAAGATCGAAGGCGTGGAGCTCGAGATGGAAAACGGAAAGCTCCAATACTCCTACGACATCAAGACGGAAGGAAAGAGCGGAGCCGACGAGGTAAATGTCAACGCGGTCACCGGCAAGATCATCGGCTTCAAACACGAGTCGGCGGCAGCCGAGAAGAAGGAAGCCGCGGCGGAGAAAAAGCCCGCGCCCAAGAAACCCTAGTTGTGGAGGCCTGACGTCAGGCCCAACCAAGGTGAGCGGCCCGAGAAATGCTTCACGCTGTTACATGTCGCTCGCCCGTCAGACCGAGACGCCGGTGCCGACCGAGCCGATGTCATTTGTCGCTCCTCAACGAGCGATCGATGCGATCGACGTCGGCGCCGTCGTTCGTGAAGCGACCGCGGATGGTGTCGTCAATCCGCAGATCGACGTGAGCCCGTTCGGCACCCACGCTGGATGGGTGCGAGTGACGTGCCGCGCCGAGATGGCGCTCCGACTCGTGGGCGTACTGAGAGAAGCCGCCGGGCAGACCATGGTCGACGCGGCGGGCGAAGAACGACTGGCCGCGTTGCGACATGCCGCCGTGGCCGCTTACCGAGCGTATGAGGATCTGCGGGGCAAGCCGGGCGTCCATCCTCGCCGTAGGTCCTCGCTGTCCGGTTAGTCGTGGATTCTGGTCGTCGCTAGAGCGGTTCAGGAGCGTGATGCTCGCGACAGCTTCTCGCCGTACCGCTCTCTGGAATCCGTCAAGGATCCGACCATGTCATGCCGCCGCGCGTTGAGACGGCCGCGTCGTCGCGACGCGGCCGTTTTTTATTGAATGGTCTTCCTGGTCCGCCTCATGTAAACGTGGCGAAGCGGCTCCCGCTGCTATACGCCCGCAGCCCACGCGCGAATACCGATGACGCCACGACGGCGTATGCCACCACCGCGGCTCCGAGTGCCGATGCGGTCCACAGAGACGGCGCGCGGATCGCTTCGGCCGGCAAGTATCCCACGAAGCCCGCGGGGATCGCCGTGAAGAGAATCCAGCGCATCGGTCCCGTGAAGAGGGTGTCCGGATACAACGAAAACATGAGCGTCACCTCATACAGTTGACGGCTCGCCGACTCCGTTCGCCCGAGCCAGAACGCCGCGCTGTGCATCAACACGGCGGTCGACACCAGTACCATGGCGCCGGCGGCGCCCGCGGCGAGCACGATCGGAATGCCCACCGGCGCCACGCGACCGGAAAGCGAGATCATGATCAATCCGCTCACGATGTCGCCGAGACCTGACGGCTGCGACCGCAAGCCGGCGGCGTAGAGCAGCGTCGGTTTGGGCTGCGCGATCAGGGCGTCGAGCTCTCCGTCGTGGATCACGCGCGCCAGATACTGCGCGCCGCCCGCGACGAACACCGCGACGCCGTTCGCGAGGGCAACGACCCCGTACAACAACGCAACGTCGCCAAGCGAGTAGCCGCGAATCCGCGGCACGCGCGACATCAGCACGATCCAGAATGTGAAGAAGATCCCGTTGTTCACGGCCATCAACACGACGCGCATCGCGAACGCGCCGCGCTCGGCCATCGCCGAGCGCACGCTGGTGCGTACGAGGGCCGTCGCGAATCGGACGGTCGCCTTCGTGCCGGGCATCGCCTCAGCCTCCGTTTACGTTGAGTCGCCGCACAGCGCGGTTGAACGCCGCGCGCGTGATGATCCAACCCAGCAGAGCCCAGAACACCAGCGTCACCAACAACACTCCGGCCGGCATCAGCGGCTCGTTCGTCGCGAGCGACGCGGGTCCCGCCAGGAGCGCGGGAAAGGGCGTCAGCCGTGCGAGGCGCACGAAGAGCGCCGGATAGAACCGGAGCGGAAGCAGCAGCCCGCCCAACACGAACAGCAGCTTTTGCCAAATCCAGTACGCGGGCGCGATGTCGCCGAGCCAGAACGCAGCGACGCCGATCGCCACGTGAAAGAGGGTCACGACCGCTGCCGCGACGAGACCGACCGCGATGGCAACACCGAGCCCCCCGAGCCGCGTGGGCGGTCCCGCCATACTCCATGCAGTCACGCACGCGACGCCGAGCATCACAGGCGCGCGGACCGCCAGCGCGCCCAGCCCGTGCGCCAAGCGCGCTCCGAGCCAGGAGGCTGGACGCGTGATCTGATACGCCACGTCTCCGCGACGGATGTCGTCCTCGATCTGGAATTGCACGAGTGGAGCGCTCATGAGAACCCACTCGGTCAGGGCGAGATACCAGAGCATCTCCCCGCGTTGGCCCGTCGGTTGTCCCATCGTCGCGGTCGACTCTGCGACTGCGCGCCAGATCGAGGAAAAGACGCCCAGGATGAGCACGAAGAAGAGGACGCGCCCGAGCAACTCACCCGGCTCGGCACGCGCCTCCCGCAATCCCAGTTTCGCGAATGCTAGATACTTGCTCACGCGGCCTCTCCTTCGTCGTCGGCGCTTCGGTAGATGGAGCGAATGACCTCGTCCATCGGCGGATCATCGATCACCAAATCGCGCAGTGTCGTCTGGCGGAGCACCGCGTCCACGAGGGCACCGACCGCCGTGTCGCCGGCGTCGATCTCGACGGTCGTGCGGTGAGGAACCGCCGACACGACGCGCGCGCCAATCGCCGCCGGCAGCTCGACGTGCTCCGACGCCGTGACGAGCGTGACGCGGCGCGAGCGCAGGTATCGGCGTTTGAGCTCGCCGACGCTGGCATCGAGGAGAATGCGGCCGCCGTGAATGATGATCACGCGATCGCACACCTGTTCGATGTCGCCCGTGTCGTGCGACGTCAACAGCAACGTCGTGCCGTCCTCGGTGGAGCGCCGGTGCAGCAGCTCGCGGATCGTCGCCTTCGCGGTCACGTCGAGCCCGATGGTGGGCTCGTCGAGGAACAAGACGCCCGGTGCGTGCAGCAGACTCGCCGCCACCTCGCAGCGCATGCGCTCCCCGAGCGACAGCTGTCGCACCGGCCGATCGAGCAGCGGAGCCAGCTCGAACGCGTCGACGAGCGTGTCCAAACGCGAGCGCCACACCGCGCGCGGAATCTCGTAGACGCGCGCGAGCAGCTCGATGGTGTCGCGCGGCGCGAGCTGATACCAGAGCTGCGAGCGTTGGCCGAACACCGTGCCGATCGCGAAGCCGAGCTGGTAGCGGTCACGCCACGGGACCAACCCGGCGACGGTCACGTGCCCGCTCGTCGGCAAGAGAATGCCGGCGAGCATCTTGAGCGTCGTGGATTTCCCCGCGCCATTCGGCCCGATGAACGCGACGCGCTCGCCCGACGCGATGCGGAACGAGATTCGATCGACGGCGCGAACCGCGCGCGAGCGCGGCGCGACGACGTCCGCGACGCGCGCTCGAACCCCCGGCCCTCGGGCTTCCCGAGTGCGGAACGACTTGCTCAGCTCTTTGACATCGACGGCGATGGACATGGTCGGCGGCGACTGGGGGGAGAATCGCGCCGTCCGGGTGTCCCTGAAACAAAAACGCCTTTCCGGGAGACCCGGAAAGGCGCGGTGAACGCGGTCCCTTGCCGGTCCTATGCGGACGACCGCGTGGCGGCGACGTACGTAATGACGTCGGCCGGCAGGCAGATCCACTGGGACGGAAGGAATGCGTGAGTCATGTTATAGGAATACTGTGAATGACTGCGAGTTCTGTCAAGGGCCGAGTCGGTCGGCGGCCTCGCCTACTGCGGGCGCTTGTACAATCCGACGAGAACGGCCTTCGCTCTCACATGTCCGCCCATCGCGGCCGTTACCGCCGCCCGCGTCGCCGCCGGCGGTGCAGCGGTGGGCAGCACCGCGACCACTGTGTCGAGCGCGAACAACTCATACACGAAATGATGCGGTGGGCCGTTCGCCGGTGCCGCGGGAGCTCGGTAGTACGGCCCAGTCACGCTGATCTGCCGCGTGCCGTCGGGCTGCTCGGGACCTTGAGGAAAACCTTCGGGCAGTGCGCGCGCGGTCCCGGGAATGTTCCAGACGAGCCAATGCAGCACGTCGTCGGTGCCGTTGCCGGTCGCCGAATTCGGATCGTGCGCGATGAGAACGAAGCTCGTTGTGCTGTCGGGAGCGCCCGTCCATGCGAGAGGCGGCGAGACTTCGTGACCGGGTTGCCCGTACTTCGCGGGGATCGCCCCACCGTCGGTCCACGCCGTCGTGGTGAGCGTCATGACTTGAATTGCTCGCCCGCGCCCGCCTCCACGACCTCCTCCGCGTCCACCGCCACGCCCCGCGGGATTCTGTGCGCCTAGCACAGCAGCACTCAGCCCAAGCGCAAGCAGGGCGGTCGAGAGCGAAACACGGACGACTCGCATGAACGTCCTACTTGAACGAGGCGGGTTGCAGCTTGCGCCACGCGTCGTAGCGCATGCGCAGTGTCTTCACCGGATTCAAATCTTCGCCCGCGTGGATGGCGTTTGGACCTGGAAAATCAGGCTGCGAAACGGTGAGATACATCGAGTACTTGCCGTTGTTGTGCGCCCACGTCGCGTTGTCGGCCACCGGCTGCCCGATCTGATCCTTCGATTCGGCCATGAGGATGTAGGCGACGTGCGCCGTCTTCGAGGTACACGGCACGGCTTGCGTCGAGCCGTCGGTCGGTGGCGGGCAGGCGCACCGGCTGTCGCCGCCGGATTGGTCCGCGGCTTCCATCGCCGCCATCACGCGATCCGTGATCGCACCGTCGGTCTCGAGGAACGCTTTCACGGCATGCGGAACGACTTCGCCCGGACGCAGGATGTTTCCCTGAATCGAGTAATAGATCTGGGTCCCCGGCACCCGCCCATGTATGTCCTGCGAGACATAGCCGTTCGTAAGCCCCGAGTGGCCGGCGGCGCGCCCCCGCAGATCCAGAATGCCGAACTGCCGCCCCTGAAACGCGGGGTCCTGTGACAGAAGTTCTATGATCTTCTCTGGCGGCGTTCCTTTCTCGAGCTCCTCGAAGACCAGCATCTGATTGGCGTGCGTCCCGTCCACGTTGGCCTGGCACGCGGCGACACCTTTGCCCGGTACGACGACGGCCTGCACACCCATCAAAAACATGTCGTTGTTGTTGACGCAGGTTGCCGAGGCAATCACCACGCGGCCGGTGCTCAGATCCACCGCGATCACCGACCACGTCGCGAGGGCGCGCGACGGAAGTAGGACGGTGAGGCAAAGCGAGAGGAAGGGAAGAAGTCGTCGCATGGGCTGTCTCCAGCGCGTAAACATGCACGGACACCGGCTTGGAGCAAGCATGGCGCCGAGCCAGCGGGCTGAGTCGCCCTCATTCACAGAGGCTCATGGAAGCCCGAGCCCCGACGGCCGCCACGGCACGCTCACGACGACGGTGAAGCCGCCGGCTGTGTCGTTGCGGCACTCGAACCGATGGTCGCCTCCATAGAGCTGCTCGAGCCGGGCACGCGTATTCGCCAATCCCACGCCGCCCCCCGAGCCATTCGACGCGCTCGTCGTCATTCCCGGGCCGTCGTCGCGAATCGTCATGTCGAGGCGATCGCCGACGCGCCGCCCGACGATGTCGACACGGCCGCCCGTCTCTCGATGTCCGATGCCGTGCCGGATCGAGTTCTCGACCAACGGCTGCAGGATCAGCGTCGGCACGAGTCCATCGCGCGCGGCGGCATCGACGTCGATCGAGACGCGCAATCGCTCCTGGAATCGCGTCTGCTGAATGTCGAGGTACGACGAAAGAATCTCGAGCTCCCGCGAGAGCGGCACCTCGTTCGTCGCTTCCAGGTCGATCGAGAGGCGGAGCAGCTCGCTCAGTCGCGCGATGACCCGGTCGGCGGCATCGTTATCACCCTCGCGCACGAGAACCGAGACCGTATGCAGCGTGTTGAACAGAAAGTGGGGATGGAGCTGCATGCGGAGCACGTCCAACTGCGCTCGGGCCAATTGCGACTCGAGATGGGCCGCTTTGAGCTCTCTGTCCCGAAAACGGCGGTAGTAGTCGAGCGCGTACCCGGCGCCGAGGATCGACCAGTAGACCAGGGCGTTCAGCGGTAGAGTGTCGAGAATGCCCGGCCACTCGACCGCCAGCATCGGGATGGCGCGTCCAATCCAATAGCGGACCGTCACCTTGGCGAACGCGATCGCCACGCCGAGCACCAGATGCGGGACGATCACGCGGAGCCATCCGCGCCCAGTGAAGGAGATGCGAGCGCCCAACCAGAGCACCAACGGCGCGAACAGGGCCCACAAATACCAGTCGGCCAACATCGTCGCGAAATTCGCGGCCCATTCCGCGATCGGATATCCCCCAGGGCGGCCGTGACCGTAGCCGCTCATCAGCGCGTACACGAGCGCCGAGAGGCCCGTGAAGAGGGCGGCGATGGTCGTCCACAATGCGGCATACCACGCCCAGCGCGTGAACACCGCAAGCCGCGTTTTCGGCAACGCGGGCGTCGAAGGGGACGCGTCTGGAATCGGTGGAGGGAAGGCCATCGTTGATGAAGATTCGGCCGGAGGCTAGGGTATGTCCATGGCAATTCGCGCCCTCATCGTGGACGATGAGTCGATCGCCCGCAAAGGCCTCCGTACGCTGCTGCGCGACGACGAGGACATAACGATCGTGGGCGAGGCGCCGAACGGCCGGCACGCCGTGACGGCAATCCGGGAGTTACATCCGTCGCTCGTGTTTCTCGATGTGCAGATGCCGGAGCTCGACGGCTTCGGCGTCATCGATGAAGTCGGCGTCGACGCGATGCCGGCCACGATCTTCGTGACGGCGTACGACCAGTACGCGCTCGCTGCGTTCGAGGTTCACGCCGTCGGCTATTTGCTCAAGCCGTTCGATCGCGACCGCTTTGCGCGCACGCTCGATCATGCGAAAAAGCGACTTGCGCTGCCCGCCGAGCAGGGACTCGGCCCCGAGGCGATGAAGATGCTCGACGCGCTTCGCGCACAGCGACGCTATACCGATCGTCTGCTGGTGAACACGGATGGCCGCATCATCATCGTCAAGACGGCGGACATCCGGTGGATTGAGGCGGCCGACAACTATGTGCGCCTGCACGTCGGCACCGGGTCCGGACATCTGTTGCACGAGAGCATGCGCGCCCTCGAGGAACGGCTTGATCCCGCGCGCTTCGTGCGTGTCCACCGCTCCGCGATCGTGAACGTCGATTCGATAAAGGAGATCCAGCCTTGGTACGCCGGCGCCTTGATCGTCATCCTGCAGGGCGGCGAGCGCCTCACCGTGAGCCGCTCGTTTCGCAACCGAGTGCTCGCGATCGACCGCCCTCCCGAGTGACGGCTCACGCGGCGATGACGCCATGGTCTTGGGCCAGCCGGAACAAGCGTGATTGCAGCGTCTTTCGAGCGCGATGAAGCCGTGACCGTACGGTGCCCACCGGGATTCCGAGCGCATCCGCGATTTCCTGATACGACAACTCGTCCACGAAGTACATGCTCGCGACGACGCGGTGCTCGTCGGGCAAGCGCCGGAGCGCCGCCGCCACCTCGTCCGAATCGAACTCGGCGAGTACAGAAGGATCCCGGCCGAACGATCGGCGGCCGCCGTCGGTGCTCTCCATGAGCGTCAACTCCGGCGCGCTGTCGAGGTGCACTTGCTTGTCCGCCCGCGATGTGCGGCGCCGAGTCAGAAACGCGTTCTGGAGAATCCGAAAGAACCAGGCTTTGAAGCTGGTACCAAGCGTGAATCCGCCGAACCCACGAAGCGCGTGCAATACGGCTTCCTGAACGAGGTCCTCCGCGTCGGCGCGCTCGCCCGTGAGGCGGATCGCGACGCCGAAGGCCGAGTCGAGCAGTGGATACAGCAACGATTCGAATGTTGGCGATGTTGCGGCGACGGCGACGTCCGACATGGTCGTGCCCTCCGAGGCGTTGGCCAGGTTTTGTGTCCGGCGCCAGAGTAGGGCATAACCCGGGAAGACCCAACGAAGATTCCGCCAAATGCACGTGTCATCCGCCAATGGTCGTTTAGCCGGGTGAGCGTTTGAGCGTCTCGAGTGCACATGCGACGATAGGCGAAGCGCAACAGCCCCGCGCGATGGCGCGGGGCTGTCATTTTCACTCCGACGCTACCAGCTAGTACGCCGCTAGTCCCTGAAGCCCCTGCGATGCCGCGAGACCGCCGATGCCGGCCAGTGGCGCGAGGCCCCCATTCCCCGACACGGCAAACGCTCCGATGCGACCGGCACCGCTCTCGAGCACATACAGGAAGTGGTCGCCGCGGCTCAGATCGAGATCGAGCGGCGACGAACCGGCACCGGTACTGCCACTCACACCGCTCGGCACGAGGAGTTGCAGCGAACCGTTCGCGATGCCATAGCCGGAGATCGTGCCGCTTCCTGCGTTCGCGGTGAACGCGAACCGGCCGTTCGTCGTCGCGATGAGCCAGCATGGCGCGGCTTGGCCATTGGTCGAAACCGACGCGCTCTCGACATTCAAGGCATCGTTTGAGCCGACATCGTACAGAGACGCGGCCGCGCTGCCGGCCTCCGAGACGGCGATCTGGTCGCCGTCGACGAAGTCAAAGCCGAAGGGCGAGATCCCGCTCGATGGACTGCTGACCGGCTGCCCCAACGCACCCCGCGCCCCGATTTGGTAGACGTCGATCGTGCGGCTGTTCTTCTCCGTGACGACGAGCAACTGACCGTCACGGCTCGCGCGAACCGCGGCTCCGCCGGAGGCTCCCGCGCTGAGCGGTGCCGACGCGGCGGCGTCTGGCGTGAGCGTGCCATCCTCACCGATATCGAAGCCGGCAACGTTGTTCGACCCGGCGTTCAGCACGTACAGCGTGTTGCGCGCGACGGCGAGACTGACAGGCAGCGTGCCGCGCGAGCTCGTTGTGCCAAGAAGCGTCAGGTTCGCGCCGACGACGCGGAACGTCGAGATCGTGCCGCTGCCAGCATTGACGACGAACAACAGCTTGGCGTCCTCGCCGTCGAGGATGAGCGAGTACTGCGACGCGAGCGGATCGGTCGTGCCGCCGATCCCGTTGCCGCCGGTGCCGAACGTCCCGGCGTAGGTGAGCGAGCCGTCTCCGGCGCGGGCAAATGCGACGACCGCATTACCGGCGGCGGCGTTGGTCTGCGTGAACACGGCGCCCGACGCGCCGTCGCCGTGATTGGCCTCGAACGCGGGGGCGGTCGGCGCGGCCGAGCGCGGGCCGGTCGGTGCTTCGCTGCACGCCGCCAGACTCAGCGCGGCAAGGGTCGCAAGAAGTGAGCTGCGCATGCTAAGAATTCTCCAAAGCGTAACGAGAAATGCGCGAAACGTCGCGCGCGTTGTTGGTTGTTCCCGGGTGCCTTCCGAACGAAGAGCGCCGGAAAGAGTTCCACATCGCGCGTGACTGAGATGTACGGATTCCTTTGTGGAACGTCGGTGCGCGGCGTCGCGTTCCGCCTCTTCTTGGTGGGCCTGTACGACTTCAAGTGCAACGATTTTCGCGGAGACACCACGGATTTCGCGGAAAGAGCACCACCTTTTGGGAACGACCCCTGGAAGCCAGACCATGGCACGCCGCGGCCATCGCACAAAGTCCTTCGCTGTTTCGCGTAATCCGTGGTTCTCCGCGAAATCCTTCCAGTAGCGGCGTTTCTGTTGTTCTGCCGTCCTACCTCCGGACGCCACGTGTGGAACGGCCGAGGTCGCTCCAAAACATTCGTTGCCCTTTTCCGCGAAATCCGTGGTGTTTCCGCGAAATCGTTGCAGTACCGGCAGTTGGTTTGCCCTTCGACGCCGCTAGAACGGTCGCCCGCCGACGCGCGCCTGAGCAGCGTCGAACGCCTCGCCGGCCGTCCACATCGCCGCGCCGAGTAGCGTGAGATCCTTGAGCAGAAACCCCGCGCTCTCGCCGACATGGGGCGTCGTAACGAGGAAGCTCAGCGTGACGAAGAACATTCCAATTGCGGCCGTGCTCCCGATAGCCGAAGCGCGAGGCCACCATCGTCTCAAGACGATCAGCAGCGCGATGATCAGCTCGACGCCTCCAATCGCCTCGGAACCACCCCGAACGCCGAAGGTTGGGTAGAGCCAGAAAAGAAATGGACTGTGGCTGACCATCGGTTCGATGCCCTTCGCCTCTGCCGCCGTCCACTTGAGCGCGCCGAAGAACAGAAGGAAAAGCACGAGCGAATACCGGAGCACAAAACTCCCGACCGACCGGAGCCGACGCGCCAGAGCGGCGCGGTCCGCGACCGAGGAAACCAGAGAATGGCTGGAAGACATTGACGACCCTTGAAAAGCGTGATGTGAGAAGTGACAGGCGACGGGCCTACGCGGCCCAAATCCCCCGCTGAAGAACGACGCGATAGCCGTCGAGATCGGCGAAGGTGCGACCGGCGACGTCCCAGTACGGGTTCAACGAGGGCACCTGTCGAAACCCGGCGTCGATCATCCGGGCGCAACCCGCCTCCCATTCCGACTCGCTCGGGACGTAGAAGACGAGCAAGTCGTCCGGATCGGGCGCCGCCGCGACGCCGTGTTCGGGGCGCGTGGTGAACTCGAAGTGATACGGATGGCCCGCGTCTCCTAGAATGACTCCGCTGAATCCTTCGTGATCGACGAAGCGCGCCAGCGTCGTGAGGCCGAGGCCAAAGCGATACATCTCGGCGATTTCCTCGAGCTGATTCGTCGGCCGAGCGACCCGTAACGTCCAGACGCCGCTCATCGCCGCCGACTCCACCAGTCGTCGACCGAAAGCGCGGTCGGACCACTGAGCGCGAGCGCGATCAACGCGGCGATGTACACCAGGTTGATCTCGTAGCCGGGTGGCCCAAACAGGGGGCCTTTGAGCGTGAGCCCGATCGTGTTCACCGCGCTGAAGCCGTAGCGGCCGTTGACCGTGAACGTCGCCACGACCATCGCGACGATGAGCGGCAACGCGACGAGCGACACGAACGCTCCGGTGATCAGCGCCAGGCCGCCGCCGATCTCGAGCAACGTCACCATCCACGCCGTAGGCAGCGGAAACGGCGTTCCGACGAACTGTAGGAGTTTTGCAAACTTCTCCGGGCCGCGTTGGTACTTTGCCAGCCCGTGGATGAGAAACCCGGCGCCGGCGGCCAGTCGGAGCGGAAGGAGGGTCCACCGGCGGCGGTCGAACGGCGAAATCATGTGGCGACTGGGTTGAGAGTTCATGGTCGCCGCGGAAGTCGGGAGCGCGCGGAATAGTTCCGCGAGCTTTGCTTGGAACTTTGAGCGGAGATACGCCTTCAGCAGATGCGTTCGATTGTCTGCGTGTACGTTGCCGCCCCCGGTTCATCTGCCACGGTTGATCTATTGTATGCCGCAAACTGCATCCGCCTTCGTCGTGCGAGCCGCGCAATCGACGGACAGCGTGCGAATGCTCGACATCTGGGAGCGTTCGGTCCGCGCGACGCACCATTTTCTTACGGAGAACGACGTGCGTGCCCTCGCGCCACTGGTGGCGGCAGAGCTCGAAAGTGACGCGTTTGGCTGGTGGGTCCTCGAGGCCGCCGACACGGTGGTCGGATTCCTTGGAGTTGCGGGCAACGCGGTCGAGGCCCTTTTCCTGGATCCTGCACATCTGCGGCACGGAGGCGGGCGGGTGTTGGTCGAGCATGCACAACGTCTCGCACACGTTCCGCTGAGGGTCGACGTCAACGAGCAAAACGCCGCGGCACGACGCTTCTATGAAGCACTTGGCTTTGTCGTCGTTGCCCGATCGCCGACGGACTCCGCCGGCCGAGCCTTTCCAATCCTGCACATGAATCGCACTCGATGACCGCACAGCCCGACTCTCCACGGCACGACGTGATTCCCGTCGCGTCCGATGCGGAATGCGAGCCGCTCTGAGCGTTCCTGGCCGACCGGATCTACGAGTTCAACGTGAATGCGGCCGGGTATGCGGACGGTCGTCTCCTCGCCGGCTGCGTGCGGAGTGGCTCCGGTGAGATCCTCGCGACGCAGGACTTTCAAGCGCCGGGGTTCTACGACCGGATGGATATGAACGCAAGTACGCCATCGAAGGATGTCCGAGCGGGCACTTGGACATCCTCTACGTGAAGCCTCTGCGCTGAGTCGTGAGCGACGCTGCGGCGGGCGAATCGACGACCGCCGAACGTCAATCCGCGGCGAGGTGAGTAGCCGGGTGACGCAGTAGTGTCCCGGTCACGAGCGGAATGGTCAGGCCTTGTATCAGGAGTGAGAGGATGACCACACCGAACGTCATGTCCACGAGGAGCGCGCGATTGGCAAAGTCGGGCGGCAGCGCGAGAGCCAGGACCATGGCGAGCGCGCCGCGCAATCCGCCCCAGGCGATGAGCGCGCCCCATGCCGCGGACATGCGCTCACTCGAGCCGCGAAGAACTCCGGCCACGGCGGCTACGACCACCGCCCGCGTGAGCACGACGGCGACAAAACCAACGGTGATCGGCCACAGCGACGCCAAAAGCGCGGCGGGGTGCACCTCGAAGCCGATCAGCAGGAACACCACCGAATTGAGGGCGAATGCCACGTATTGCCAGAAGGCGTCAGCGGCGATACGCGTAGCCTCGGCAAAGGCCGTGTGCCGTGCCGTGCCCAGGACCAATCCGGCGACGACGGTCGCGATGACGCCCGATGCGTGAAGATCCTCGGCGACGACGAACGAGCCATACGCCGCGATCACCGTCAGCGTAATCTCAACCATCGGCTCGTTGATGCGCTGGGTCACGCGTTCAACGAAGAGGCCAATCGCGACGCCGATCACTGCACCGCCGCAAACGACGAGAACGAAGCGTCCCGTGAGCTCCGCTACGCCCGAGGAGGCTCCGGAGACGTATGCGAGAATGAGGGTCAGGGCAACGATCGCCGTGCCATCGTTGAACAGACTCTCCGCCTCGACCAGAGTCGTCAGCCGCGGATCGACACCGATCTTGCGAAAAAGACTGACGACCGAAATGGGATCTGTCGCCGAAACGAGCGCGGCAAAGACGAGGCCATCCTTCCAGGTGAAATCGCCCCGCAGGCCACTGACCTGAAGGACCCAGGCGATGAGGAGACCTGCCAGTGCGATTGCCAGCACGATGCCCGGACCGGCCAGGAGAGTCACGGCCCGCCAGCTGCGGCGAAGCTGGGACACGTGCAGGTTGTACGCCGCCTCGAAAACGAGCCCGGGGAGAAATAGCGAGAACAAGAGCGTCTTCGTGAGATGCGGAGGATCGATGACGTGAAACGATCCCACGACGAGGCCCACGACGACGAGAGCCACCGTGTAGGGGACGCGCGTCCGCGTCACGGCGATGGCGACGATGCTCGCGAGCGAAAAAAGGATGATGAACGCGTGTTCCACGTGACGGTCGGCCGCTTCGGTCGGATTGCGTGTGTCCTGCGCCACCACACGTTAAGGAGCGACGTCGTCCGTGCGCAAACTCGCGGGCCGAGCCGCGAACGCGGCACAAAGCGGGGTATCCCCCCTATATTACGAGGTGGCACCTGCGGCCCTCTCGATGGAGCGCTCACTGACGTCGGAAGCGACACAGACAATCGACGTGGGCGAATCCCCCTGGTACGCACGACTCGTCGTGCTCGTCGAAGATCTTCGCCGGCGCGAGGATCGACTCGCCCTCGCGTTGAGCCTTCTGATCGGGGCGCTCGTCGGACTGGTGGTCGTCGCCTTCATCCTGCTGACGGGCCGGCTCGCGGCGCATATGTATCCGCCCGGCGGCGCCGCGGCGTGGCGACGTGTCGCCGTGCCGGTCCTCGGCGCGCTCGTCACAGGGTGGCTCCTCTATCGCTTTTTCCCCGACGCGCGCGGCAGCGGGATTCCCCAGACTCGTGCGGCCATCTTCATCAACGACGGCCGCATTTCGCTCCGCACCGTCCTGGGCAAATTCCTCTGCTGTTCGACGTCGCTGGCCAGCGGGATCGCCCTCGGGCGCGAGGGCCCGTCCGTTCACATCGGGTCCGGCATCGCTTCCGTGATCGGCCGACGGCTCGGCTTCAGCACACAGCAGATCAAATGGTTGATTCCGGTCGGCGCCTCGGCCGCGCTCGCCGCCGCATTCAACACGCCGATCGCCGCTGTCCTCTTCTCACTCGAAGAAATCACCGGCGACCTGCACGCCCCGATTCTCGGCTCCGTCGTACTGAGCTCGACGACATCGTGGATGGTGCTCCACATGGTGCTCGGCGACGAACCACTCTTTCATGTCGCGGCGTACCACCTCGTCGGTCCGTCGGAGCTGATCGTCTACGCGGCGCTCGGCATCATCGGAGGACTTGGCTCCGTCGCGTTTGTCCGGCTCCTCCTCGCGCTCCGCAAGGCATTCGCGCGACTCCCAAAGTCGACCGTCTGGTTGCAACCGGTCGCCGGAGGCCTCTGCGTCGGTCTCTTCGGCTTCTTCGTCCCTCAAGTCCTGGGCGTCGGTTACGACCAGGTCGATCACGCGTTGAGCGGCGATCTCCTCCTGCGCGCGCTGGTGTTGTTCGGCGTATTGAAGATCCTCGCGACCGCCATGTGCTACGCCTCCGGCAATGCCGGTGGCATCTTCGGGCCGAGCATGTTCATCGGCGCGATGATCGGGGGGGCGGTGGGCCAGGTCGCGCACCAGCTGCTGCCGGCGACGACGGCGGGCCCCGGCGCCTATGCGCTCGTGGGCATGGGCACCGCGTTCGCCGGCATCATCCGCACGCCGCTCACGTCGGTGATCATGATCTTCGAGGTCACCCGGAACTACACGATCATCGTGCCCCTGATGATCTCGAATCTGCTGGCATTCTATATCTCTCAAAAGTTTCAGCGGGAGCCGATCTACGAAGCTCTCGCCCGCCAAGACGGACTGCACCTTCCGAGCGGCGAATTCCGCACGGTCTCTCGGCGACTGCGCGTGAGCGCCGCGGCGAGACCGGCGCCCGTGCCCCTGACGCCGGAACTGACGCTGCACGACGCGATGCGCCGAGTCGAGGGCTCTCCCCTCGGGTCGTGGCCCGTCTCGAACGACGGCGGTCTGCTGGGCATGGTTCGCGTCTCCGACATCGCGGCGGCCGTCTCCGAAGGCCGTGGATCGAGCCCCCTGGAAACATTGAGGGAAGCGTCGGGCGGGGGCAAAGCGGAGACCGATCTTCCGCACGTTCACGGCGACCATCCGCTCGCACTGGCGCTGTCCCGCATGGGGTCGACGCGACACACGGTCTTGCCCGTCGTAAGCCGAGCGAACGTGCGCAGTTTGCTCGGTGTCGTCACGATCGACGACGTCCTTCAGGCGTATGGCCTCGAGCATTCGCCTGAGACGCTTCCCCCGAGTGTCGCACGCGCCAAACATGTCTGACGCGACTGCCGGGTCGGTGCGCGTGGTCAATGCGCCCCTGTTCATAGCAACGATCGGGGGAATCGCGGCGCTCATCGTGATGTTCCTGTCGCTCGATCTGTTCCTCGCGCACATCGATCAGCGAGAGTCGATGTCTCGTGCGGCGGCAGAATACACGAGCGGCGTCGCGCTGCTCCGCGAGGGCCGCGCCGCGGACGCACGGGACCACTTCCAGATCGCCGTGTCGATCGAGCGATCGAACATCGACTATTCGCTCGCGCTCGCCGAGGCATTACTCGAAGAAGGACGGGTGACCGACGCCGAATCCACACTTCAGAGCCTGCTCCAACGAGCCGAGAACGACGGAGCCGTGAATCTCACCATGGCACGCGCCATGGTTCGCCAAGGGCGGGCCGAGGAGGCAAAGGCCTATTTCCATCGAGCCATTTTTGGCCGGTGGGGTGCCGATTCGGTCCCGCGCCGCTACGAGGCGCGGTTCGAGCTCATTGACTTTCTGGCGGCACAAGGCGCCTCTCGAGAGCTCCTCGCCGAGTTGCTCCCGATGGAGGATGTTCCGTCCGACAGTCTGAGCCTGCGGCGGAAGCTGGGCGGACTTTTCATTCTGGCAGGTTCGCCGGCGCGGGCGGCCAACATGTTTCGCGAAGTGATCCGTAACGATCCCGACGACGGTCAGGCGTACGCCGGAATGGGTCGGGCGGAACTTGCTCTCGGCAACTTCCGCACGGCGCGAGCCGATCTCGCCGAGGCGGTGCGACGTCTACCCGATGACTCAGCGGTCGCGCGACGCTTTGCTCTCGCTGACACTGTTCTGAGCCTGGACCCAACGGCCCGCGGCATCGGGTCGAGGGCGCGATTGGATCGCAGCCGCGCGCTCCTGCTACGCGTCGCCTCGAGGCTAGAGTCGTGCGGCGGTCCACGAGCGGCGGTCGTCGACTCCGCCATCGCACTGCTGGCGAGAACGTCCGCGCGCTCTCGGCGCGGCCCTGTCGACTTCGACGCCGAAGCCGAGCCGATATTGGCTGCCGCGGCCGACACTTGGGCAGGCCGCCCGCGCGGCTGCGCCTCGGCCGCGAGTGACGAGGTTCTCCCGCTCTTGATCACGAGAATCACCCAATGAGCGCGAGGCGAGCCAAGATTGCGGGAAATCAATCAGGGCGGGGGGCGGGTCGCCGCGCGAACGACGTGACGACGGCCGTGAATTCCTTTCGCCGCCTGCTTCGCGAGCTCAGAGTCGTGGCGCGCCGCACGGAAGAGACAACCGGTCTCAGCGCGGCACAGCTCTTTGTCTTGTCGGCGGTCGGAGAGTCGTCGGGCTGCTCGATCAATGAGGTGGCGGCAGCCACGATGACCGATCGAAGCTCTGCCGCGGCGATCGTCGATCGCCTCGTGAGCGCTGGCTACCTGATTCGGGAAAAGTCCGAGGGCGATCGTCGTCGAGCGTCGATTGTTCTCACGTCGCGTGGCCGCCGCGCCATTCGAACGGCGTCGCCCGCGCCAACCACACTCCTCGTTCGTGGTCTCAGCAAGATTCGACCGAACCAACTCCGCGAGTTGACACGGGGTGTACTGGCCCTCACGCGCGCGATGGGGATCGCTGAGGAGCCTCCGCGCATGCTCTTCGAGGACGGGCGTGACCGAATGGGCCGGCAAGCTCGAGCTCGATGAGCGATCCCATCGGGCATTACGGCACATTTGCTGCTCCGCTCGGTGAGCGCCACCCAAGCCACGAGGGCCACCATGGAGCACACGCACGAATTCGATTGCATCGTTTGCGGCGCCCACTTCGACTCGCAGGACGATCTTGCGCGTCACGACCGCGAGCAACACGAGCCGCGACAGGCCTCGCAGGCCGACGGCAACGCCGAGCCGATTGGCAACGAACAGCGGCGACCGGACCACGAGAACGACAGTCGTTAGCGCTCACATCGAGGCATGTGCTTCCAGCGCTGCGGACCACCGACCTCCAAGCGCCCGCCTGGAGCGCGCCCCTAATCGTCTGCTCCGCCTCCCATTGCCCGGCATTGCTCTTGCCGCGGCCAGTCGCTCGTCCGCTACCGGGAGACTTCAATGGACGCAAGCGACATCCCGAACGTCGTGCTCGTGCACGGCGCCTTCGTCGATGGCTCAGGCTGGGAGGGCGTTTACAAGATCCTCAGGCGCGACGGTTATAACGTCAGCATCGTTCAGAATTCAACGGCGTCGTTCGACGACGACGTCGCGGCCACCAAGCTCGTCATTGCTCAACAAGACGGTGCAGTGCTCTTGGTCGGCCACTCGTACGGCGGCGCGGTGATCACTGAGGCAGGGAACGAACCGAGCGTCGTCGGGCTCGTGTACATCGCGGCGTTCGCTCCGAGCGAAGGTGAATCGGTGGGCACAATGACCAAGGACCCGCCGCCCGGCGCGCCGGTGCCGCCGATTCTGCCGCCGGTCGACGGTTTCCTCTTTCTCGACAAGACCAAGTTCCAGGCGTCGTTCGCGGCCGACGTCGACCCGGACAAAGCGGCGTTCATGGCCGCGTCTCAGGTGCCGTGGGGGACGGACGCGGTCGAGGGGAAGAACAAGACCGCCGCGTGGAGATCGACACCGAGCTGGTTCTTGGTGACCGCCGAAGACAGGATGATCCCGCCGGACGCGCAGCGGATGATGGCCAAGCGTGCGGGCGCCTCGGTCGTCGAGGAACAAGCGAGCCACTCGATCTTCGTGTCGAAACCGGACGTCGTCGCCGCTTTCATCGAGAAGGCCGCGAGCGGGGTCCCCATCGGAACGACTTAGGCCAAGGGCTCAGTCCACGACGCGCCCGGCGTCAGCGGCTCTTTTCCGAGCGCGGCGATCGGCGATTGGTTTCGGTGTCGCGCTCGTGATGCTTCGCCACCACGGATCGATCTCGATCGAGCGCGACGGCTCGACCGGGGCGCCGAGTTTCGGCATGAGCAACGGCACACGCGCCGGCGTGCCGAGTGTGACGAGCGTTTCGGCGGGCTCACTCCACGGATGAATCGCGAGGTTGAACGTCCCCCAGTGGATTGGCAAGAACGCGCCGCTGCCGAGCATGCGATAGGCAGTGAGCGCATTCGCCGGCCCGAGATGGATGTCGCCCCACGCCGGGTGATACGCGCCAATCTCGATCGCGACCAAGTCGAAGGGCCCCAGGCGGCGCGCGATCTCTTCGTATTCTCTCGTGAGTCCGGTGTCGGCGCCGAAGTAGAACGAGTGTTTCGGCCCGCGAAAGTGGAAGGACGACCAGAGCGTCGCGTTGCGGTCCTTGATTCCTCGCCCCGAGAAATGCTGCGCCGGCGCGGCGGTGATTTTCACGCCGTTGATCTCAGCCTGTTCCCACCAATCGAGCTCCGTGATTCCCGTTGGCGGAATGCCCCAGCGCTCGAGGCGTTCTCCCACACCGAGCGACGTGATGAACGGCGTGGTCGCGCGCGTCTTCACGAGCGACAGGACGGTCGGGCGATCGAGATGGTCGTAGTGGTCGTGCGAGATGATGATCGCGTCGAGCGGCGGGAGCGCGTCGAGGCGAGCCGGTGGTGGGTGAAAGCGCTTCGGTCCCGCAAATGCGACGGGAGAAACCCGATTGCCCCACACCGGGTCGGTGAGAATGCGTACGCCGTCGATCTCGACGAACAGCGTCGAATGTCCGAGCCACGTGACGCGAAATCCGGACGTCGGCGGCCTGTTCCAGAACGGAAGCGGGTCCACCAACGGCAACGGCGTCGATGGCACGCGGTCCTCGCTCGGTCGAAGAAAGTCCCGCACCGTCGGGCGCTCGACGCCGGGTTTCAATCCTGGTGACACGGGAAATGTGTTCTGAAACACTCGCCCGTCGAACCGCGGCGATGCGCGCATCCGTTCACGACGGAGGTCGCTCGCTGTGTGCCGTGACTTCATTATGTAGTTAGTGCGCCTTGGCGAGAACTGACCGAGGAAAAACAGAGTTCCGAAAAAGGCGTCGAAGCCGCGGATGCGCGAATCACCAGCGGCTTCCCGCCCCCCCCCAACGGACCAGACGACGGACGCGCCCGGGGAACGACTAAACCAAAAACTAAAAAGAACGGCTATCGGCTGCCGGTCCCAGTTCCAGGGTCACCCGATCCGGGCTTCTGCGTTGCTCCGCCTGAGCCGACGGACGGGTTTTGCTCTTCCGAGCCGGCCGACGAGTCGCCAATGCCGCCGCTCGATAAACCTCCGGGCGCGCCGCTCATTCCGCCACCCTGTTTCTTGAACCCCCCGGAGCTCCCCGGAGTCTGTTCCTTTTCGCCGTCGCTATCGGGGTCGGTCTGGTCGATTCGGTCCTTCTCGTGGTCCGCCACGGTTCCTCCTCGATGGTTGCGCGCATCCGGAAGCCAGTGCTTCCGGCGGACCGAGGTCAAGCACTAACGGTGCCATGCGTCACCAAAACAAAACGCCGAAGCCGTATCGCCTCGGCACGGTTAACGCGGGATCGCCCGCAGCGAATGACCACTGACAACAATCACAGTCCTATGCCGCAACTCTCGCGGTTCATCACAGAGCAGAGGCAAGCCATCCTGGGCGCGTGGGAGGCCTTCATCAAGGAACTACCGGCCGCGGAACGGATCGATGCCGCCGCCGCGCGCGGTCACGCGCAGTCGATGCTCAACGTCATCGCCGCCGACCTCGAAACGTCGGAGACCGATGAGCAGCGCGATCTGAAATCGCGGGGACATCTGGACGCCGCGCGCGCGGATACGCTGACTCCGGCATCCCAGCACGGACTCGGCCGAGCGCTGGGCGGTGTAGGCGTCGAGGCCACGGTGGCGGAGTTTCGTGCTCTGCGAGCGAGCGTCATCGGCCTCTGGATGGAGCAGCAAAAGCAGGCCGGACCTTCCGAGCTCGAGGACATGAGGCGTTTCGACGAGGCGATCGATCAGGCGATCGCCGAGTCCCTCGCGCAGCACACACGGGAGGTCGAGCGCGCGCGCGATCGGTTGCTCGCCGTACTTGGCCACGACTTGCGGACGCCGCTCACCGCGGTTCTCGCGTCGAGTCGGTTTCTTCTCGACGAGGACCATCTAACGCAGGCGCAACGCGACTTGATCACCATTGTGGAGCACAGTGGACATCGCATGACGCAACTCATCGACGACCTGCTCGATGTGGCGCTCACCGGGCTAGGGCAGGCGATCCCCCTTCGGCGCGATCGCACGGATCTCGGCGCGCTCGTTCGCGACGTGGGGAATGAAGTCGGCGCAACTTCTCCAACGGCGCGAATCGATGTTGAGACCAGCGGGGTGCTCGTCGGTGAATGGGACCGAACGCGGCTCGAACAGGCCTTCACGAACCTTCTGAGTAACGCGATCGAGCACGGATCGCAGGGGAAGCCAATCCGAGTGAGCGTGTCCGGCGACGAGGAGAATGTGATGATCGCCGTTACGAACGAAGGCACCGTGATTCCGGCCGACCAGATTGGCGGCCTCTTCCAGCCGATGAAGAGCACCGCCGACGACCGCGCCGACAGAGGCCATCTGGGTCTTGGGCTGTACATCGTCGACAGAGTCGTCGACGCCCATGGCGGGAGCATCGACGTACGATCGTCCGAGGACCGTGGCACGACGTTCCGCATCACGCTGCCGCGCCACGAGCGAAGCACGGAATGACGAAGGCCCGGGCGTCTGCCCGGGCCTTCGCCGTCCAGGAGCCATGGTTAGTGGATCGCGGTCAGTCCGATAATTCCCAACGCGATCGCGCCGAGAATCGCGGCCTTTCCGTTCAAGAACGTTCCGTACTGCGAGCGATTCCAGTATCCATCGTCGTACCCGCGCTGGAACCCCTCGCTGAAGTAGTAGCTGTAGTCGCTTTGCGGCACGTAGGCTCCGGTGTACCCAAAGCCGTCGGTCTCGAAATCGAGAGCGCGCTGAAAATTCGCCGGTGCGCCATCGTCGCGGTCGATTGAACCGGCCCGATAGCCCTGTTCATACCCCTGGTTGACCGCTTGCCGTAGAACGTCTGCTCCGTACTGGCTCGTCTCACGGTACACGCCGCGGATGTTGTAGCGGTACGCGTATCCCAGCCGAGCGTCACGATCGCGGTCGTAGGCGCGGTTCAACTGTGCCTGCCGCTCTCGCTCGAGCTCCGCTTGCTGCTGGGCCCGTTGTGCGCGCTCAAGTTGGTCTCGCTGCCGAGCCTGATTCTGCTGCCGGTCGCGCCACTGGTCGTTCTGTTGGGCGGCTCGACGCTGATTCTGCTCCGCAGCGGCCCGAGCCTGGTCCGCGCGAGCCTGCTCCGCACGAGCCTGGTCTGCACGAGCCTGGTCTGCACGCGACTGATCATCGCGAGTCCGATCCACCCCTCGTTGCTCCGATTCCCCACCGCGCCAGTTGCCGCTCGGACGTTGCTGATTCTGCGGCGGCGTTTGTACGTGCTGATCCTGGTGCTGTTGTTGGTGCTGATCCGGCTGGCCGCGTCGATCGTCTCGACCGCGCTGCGCCTGTGCTACCGACGCCACGAGCAGGAGCGCCGCTGTTCCCGAGAGTACCCGTATGTATTTCATACTTCCCCCCAATCCTTTGAATTCCACATCATGAAATACCCTCGAAAAGGCCGCGCGTGCCGCGCCACGGGGCGGAACATTGGGCGCGGTATTTCAGGACAGGTGTCCCACCGGTGCAGGACAGCTGTCCGCAGGCTTACGAGCGCACAGTCGGCGGCATCGCCGGGCACTGTGCGAGCGACTTGAAGACGGCGACCATTCGCATTGACGGCCGGAAGCGCGGCGCGCTCCTTGCCTCGTCGAACGGCATGTCAAACGAGAACGTGCGAAGGGTGCCGAAAGCGCGGCGGATTCGTGTCCGTCCCGCAGCCCGAGACGTCGATCCGGTACGCGAACACACTCCGCCGCAGGAGATCGTGAGTTTTGTAATTCCCAAGCACGCGCTCGCGGCGATCGACCCCATTGCCATCATCGGCGAGGCCCGTCGCGCAGGCGTCAGTGGACTTCGCATTGGGGTCAACGACCGCGGGGCCAGTGCCAGCGAAAGCAGCGTGACATGTGGCGTAGTCATGGCCGTCCGTCTGGTGCAAGCGATCGAGCGCGCGTCCACGATCGCCGCGAACAAATGCGATGACGTGCTCTCCTCGGATCTCGCCGTGGCCTACCGCGAAGCGCGCAATGCGCTCGGGACACGCGCGCCGTTGGCCTGAGCCGAGCGTTTCCCCGGCGAGCCATCGAATCATGACGGCCGGCGGTGATTCAGCGATTCGTAATAGTGATCCAAAATTTTACTGGACCGTCCGGCCCGACCCTGCCATGGTTCAGGGATGCGAGACCAAGAACGGTCGGCCGCCGAACTGCGAGCGCGCCTCACTGAGCTGGCGTGGCCTCTCTCCCCGTACGACGAGCAACCATCATGTTGCCACGACTCCGACGCCTGTTCCTCTCGGTCGCTGTACCGCTCGTCGCGTGTACAAGCCGTGCGACGCCAGCAGCCGACCTCACCCGTCCATACGTCGCTCAGACGCGTCACATCACCGTCACCACGGTTCCGCTTCTCGTGAAAGAACAGCAGAACGTGCTTCCGTTCCTGAAGCAGGATTTTGGGAAGAGCGGCGTGCTCGAGGGCAAGGAGGTGTACGCCTTTTCACCGTCGACCATGACGGTGGTGGAGGGCGATACCATTCACTTCACGTTCGTCAACCCCGAGGACGACGACCACTCGTTCGTCCTGCCGGATTTCGTCGTGCCTCTTCCACCGCAGAAGTCCTTCGACACGACTTACGTCGCGCGACATGCTGGGATCTTTCCGATCGTGTGCGCCGTTCAGTCGCACCTGCCGATGATGTCGGGACAACTCGTGGTCCTGCCGGCGGCCACGATGGCCGGCCCCGCCGTCGCGGGGAAGCAGTGATGTGCTGAACGTTCACGGCACGCGGCCGCCCGTGCGTTCCGGGCTCGGCGTGTCGTGGCCACGTCCGTCGACCAGTCGCACCGTGCCGAGGTCGGCGACGACCAGATTCGCGCCGTGCGCCCGAAGGTCCGCGGCGTGTGCGCCATCGCCGATGCCAACCACCAGCCGAAAATGACCCGCGTGCCCGGCTTCGACGCCGGCGACCGCGTCCTCGAAGATCGCCGCTTGATCGGCCGCGGCGTGGACACGCTTTGCGGCCTCGAGGTAAGTGTCCGGCCGGGGCTTTCCCTGCAGGGGCATTTCAAGAGCGTCCATGCCGTCGACGCGCGCATCGAATAGCGCAGTGAGTCCGGCCTTTGCGACGACGGCCTTGCAGTTCCGTGATGAGGAAACGATGGCCGTGCGGAGTCCACGCGACCGCGCCTCCCGAATGAATCGCACGGTGCCGTCGAAGACCTCGACGCCCTGGTGCTCGAGCGCGTCGTTGAAGTAGCGATCCTTGCGATTCGCGAGCCCGTTGACCGTTTCCTCGTCGGGGCCGTCGTCCGGTGTCCCGATCGGCAGATCGATCCCGCGCGCGCCCAAGAAGCTCTCGGCGCCCTCCGCGCGCGGCTTGCCGTCGACGTACCGCTGATAGTCCGTGACCGAGTCGAACGGCTTGAAGGGCTCTCCGGTCTTCTTGGCGCGTGTCGACAAGTAGTCGTCGAACAGCCGCTTCCACGCCGCCGCGTGCACCTTCGCCGTCTTCGTGACGACGCCGTCCAGATCGAACAGAAACGCTCGAAACGCGCCGAGGTCGATCTTGTTTGCGTTTGAAGCATTCTTGTCGCTGGTCACGCAGCTTCCTCACGCCAGGTCGTCCAGCCGGCGCTCTCTCGTCGCGTGCGAACGCGTTTGCCCTGGCGAACGCGTCCCGCCGGACCGTCCACGACGGAGACCGCAAGCTCGCCGCCTTCGAATACGGCGATCTCCACCTCCAGCGGCTCCGCGGTGATGCGAACCGCGAGTCGGCGTCCGCGCCAACGGAGCGGGAACTCCATCGCGGACCAACCAGGCAGCAGATGAGGGTCGACCGCGATACCGTCGTCGCGGAGACGCACGCCGGCTACGCCGAGAATCGCCGCCTGCCAGAGCCCACCGAGCGCGCCCATGTGCACGCCGGCTTCGGCACGGCCGTTCTCGACCGCGAGATCGATGTTGGCGCCGAGGCGAAACAACTCGAGCGCCTCCGTGACGCGCCCCAGACGGGCGGCCACCAACGCGGAAAGTGACGGGCTGAGCGAGCTGCCGTGCGCCGTGCGCGGCTCGTAGTAGTCGAAGTTCGCCTTGTGAATCGACAAACGAAATTCGTCCCACAGCAGCGCACACAGAGCGACGACGTCGGGTTGCTTGACCGCCTGCACGCGTTGCATCCGGTCGTGGCCGAGCGCCACGTCGATCGCCTCGCCTGATTGCCGATAGGCCGCGACGTCGACCTCGTCGAGCCGGAAGAAGCCCGCGAATTGCTCGAATAGTTTGGACTCGGCTCGGAAACCGGTGACGAGCGCCTCTGCCGTCTTCCACCAGTCGTCGACTTCCTTGTCCTCGAACGAGAGATGATCTCGCAGTCGCGACCAGTCGTCCGGGCGCGTCTGCCGCAGCGTAGCGACGATCTCCGCGGCGCGATGGAGATTCCATCGCGCCATTCCATTCGTGTACGCGTTGTCGTCGACGGGCTCGTGATACTCGTCCGGTCCAATCACATGGCGAATATGGGCGGCGCCGTCGGACTCGAATCGGGCTCGGCTCTCCCAGAACCGCGCGGTCTCGATGAGGATCTCGGCGCCGGCTTCCGCCATGAAGTCGTCGTCGGCGGTCGCGCGCCAGTATTGCCAAATCGCGTACGCCACGTCGGCGCTGATGTGGTGTTCCAACTCGCCCGTGAGAATCTTGATCACCGTTTCGTTGGGGCCGAGCACCGTGCTCGGAGTGGTCTCGTCGCCGGTGTCGGCGGATTCCCAGGCGTAGAGCGCTCCTTTGAAGCCGTATCCCGCGGCCTTCCGGCGCGCGGCGTCCAACGTGTGGTAGCGATACATGAGCAGCGCGCGAGCCGACGCCGGATCGACGAAGACGTAGAACGGCAGCATGTAGATCTCGGTGTCCCAGAAGGCGTGGCCGCGATATGCCAAACCGGTAAGCCCTCGCGCGCCGATCGACACATAGTCGTCGTCCGGATTCGCGGCTGAGAGGAGATGGTACATGGCGAAGCGGAGGGCGCGCTGAGCGGATTCGTCCCCGTCGATGCGAATGTCCGCGGCGTTCCAGCGCGAGCGCCACGTGTCGACGTGCTCTTCTATGTGGGATTCGAGCGTGCCGCGCTGCACAATGGCCGCCGGAAGCGGAGCGCGCGATCGTGACTCAGCGCTTTCGCGGGTAGTGCGGACCGATACCACGCGATCCAGCCGCGCGGATTCTCCCGCCGCGACGGTCCAGGACCACTTGGCCTCGTCGCCGCTCTCCGACAACTCGTGGGCGTGGGGATCCGGATGCGTTTGAAATGCGGTGTCGAATTCGACGCGAGCGGTGGATCGTGGGAGCCGCGCGACGATGTCGATCGCTCGCCCGCGATTCTCGGCGGTCACGCGCACCGACTGAACCAACAGGTGTCGCTCCGCCAGGGATGCGAGGCGCAGAAAGACGACGCGCGTTACACCACCATCGGCGTCCTCTTGCCTCCACTCGCGCCATTGAATTCCGCGCTCCCAGTCGAGCACGCGCCGATGCTCCAACATTCGACCGACGTCGAACTTCATTGGCTCGCCGTCGATGAGGATCTCCAGATGCGACCAGTCGGGCAGCCGCGTGATCGTCGGGATTCCCGGCGCGACATCGTGGGTGAAGACGCCGGCCGCGAAGGTCGCAGGTCTCGACAGGGGTCCATCTTCGGCGAGCGACGCCCGGGAACCGAGGCAGCCGTTGCCGATGGCGAGGATCGACTCGATCTCTTGCTCGCGCGGACCAGGGACCCCCTCTTCGACCAGCATCCAGGCGGGGTCCGACGGGCGTTGGATCAGCTCGCCGAGCGGCTTCACGAGTCGGTCGGGAGATTCGAGATCTAGTCTGGAGGCCACTAGTGCACCGTTCGGCACACCCCATGCCGACTTAGCGGCCTCTTCGCGTCATGGTCCCTCGTCGACGGCCAGCAAACCACTTGGACGCGCTTCCGCAATACCAATTTCGGGATCGAAATCGCGCCCGAGTCTTGGCGCGAAGCGCCATTGCCCAGCCGGCCTACGGTAGGGCATGTTTGGCGGCGATGACGCCCCCCACTAAGACTGACGCGCTGGCCGCCCTTCGAAACCCCCAGCCAGCGTCGCTCGACAGCCTCGTGGCCCTGACGTACGACGAGTTACGCCGGATCGCGCGGCGTCATTTGGCGCGCGGCCGCCGCGTCGGCGTGAGGAGCGGAACGCTCGGCACGACCGCGCTCGTCAACGAGGCGTATCTCAAGCTCGTCGACCAGTCGAATGCCGGTCCCAAAGACCGGGCGCACTTTCTCGCCATAGCGGCCGTCGCGATGCGCCACATTCTCATCGACCGGGCGCGGGCGCGTTCGGCCCGAAAACGCGGCGGGGGAAATGCGGCCGTCACTCTCGACGCGGACGCGATCGCCGGCGCCGACGACCCCCAAACTCTGCTCGACATCAACGACGCGCTGGAGCGAGTGGCGGTCGTCGATGCGCGGCTGGCCCGCGTGGTGGAGCTGCGCTTTTTCGGCGGACTCTCGGAGGACGAGATCGCGGAGGTGCTCGGCGTAACCGTGCGAACGGTACAGCGCGATTGGGCGCGCGCGCGGATGCTTCTTCGCCGCGAGCTCTCCGCCTGACGCAGCCGTGACCGATCGCCCGGGTGGAGGGAACGGTTCCGGTCCGATGTCGCCGGACGAGTGGCGCGTCTTCGGGCCGCTGCTCGACGCGGCGCTCGAGACGCCCCCGGAACGCCGCGCGCGGTTCATCGCGGATGCAAGTCACGGCGACCCGGCGATGGCCGAGCAGCTGCGTCAGCTCGTCGCCGAGTGCGAGGAAGGCGACACGCTGCTCGACGCGGGCGCGATCGATCGCTTCTCGTTTCTCCTCGACGACGACGAAACCGTCTCACGATTTCCGGCGACGCTCGCCGGCCGGTATCGCGTGGAGCGCGAGATCGGGCGGGGCGGCATGGCGATCGTGTTCCTCGCCCACGACACGGCGCACGACCGGCCGGTCGCGGTGAAAGTGCTGCGTCCATCGGCGCGGGCGCGCGTCGGGGCCGCGCGATTCTTGGCCGAAATTCGGACGACCGCCGCGCTGCGTCATCCGCACATCGTGCCGCTCCACGACTCCGGCGAGGCGGAAGAATCCTTGTACTTCATCATGCCGTACTACGAGGGCGGCACGTTGAGCTCGCGGCTCGATCAGCAGCCGCAGCTGCCGGTGGCGGAGGCGTTGCGGATCGCGTCGGACGTCGCGGCCGCGCTCGAGCACGCGCACGGGGCCGGACTGATCCATCGCGACATCAAGCCCTCGAACATTCTTTTCTCGAGCGGGCAGGCCCTGCTCGGCGACTTCGGCGTCGCCCGGCCGGTGGAGCGAACGGCGCCGAGCATCACGTCGACCGGCGTTGTCGTCGGGACACCGGAGTACATGAGTCCGGAACAAGCCGCGGGCGCGGCGACGATCGACGGGCGAAGCGACATCTACAGCTTGGGGTGCGTCCTCTATGAGATGGTCGCCGGCGAGGCGCCAGTCGGCGCCTTGAGCACGGAGACTCTCTCACAACATGGGGCCCGCGCGCTTCGACGGCTGCGTGCGGCTCGGCGTGATCTCCCGGCGTGCGTCGAGCGCTGCGTGTCCCGCGCGATGGCACCCGACCCGGTGAATCGTTACAACGCGGCGGAAATGTCTCTCGCGCTCGCGGATTGCGAGCGTGCGATCGCCGCGCCGGAGTCGGCGGCGAGGCGCGGATTCAACTTCGTGTGGAGGTCGGTGACCGGTATCATGCTCGCCGCCACGGCACGGGGCGAAGGCCGCAGCGGCGAGCGAGGGTAGAGGAGAGCGGAATCAGCGCCGATCGTTTCAGTGCGCGACGAAGGGAATCGTCGCGATTCCCAGGACATCGTTTGACGCCTGATCGATGATGGCGACGTGAAGCGTCAACACCTGCTCGCCCCGTCCAATCTTCTTGAAGTACACGAATCCGCCGGCCGCACCACCTGACTCGATGGCGCCTTCGGGCAGCGCCCGCTGCAGCATCTCCGGCGTTGGAAGCGCGATGTCCGTGTACACGGTGACGTATGGCTGATAGTACTGCGGGTCGTACGCGAATCCACCGGTTCCATTGATGTAGTTGTACCGCATGTAGGTCGGCGAAAAGCGGCCCACGTACGGCGCGTACGTGTACCCGCCGAAATAGTACGGCTGCTGAACGGTCACGGGGACGCTCACCTTGCCCTCGACGTTGTAGGGTGGGATGACGTCCAATCGGTGCCCGGCGGCATCGGTCAGCACGATGTGGTCGTACCGGACCACGATCGCGCGGTCGCTGTTGTTGTTGAACTCGAGCAGGACGGGCGTCGCTTTCGTCTCGAGATCGGGTGGGTCGAAGTGCCAAGCCTGGGTTCGCGCGGTCACGCTGACGTTCGCCACCGACGCGACGGCGCCTTCACCGGGTCCCGGCGACGCCGGGGTGGATCCCGCGGCCGGTGAAAGCTCGGCATATGATCGGGCGCACGCCGAAGCGGCGACGACACCCGCGACAAGAATCAATCTGGACTTCACAACTGCCTCCTTCGTGCACAATCAACGTTTCCGTGTTACGTCGTTGGCATTCGACTTCCTCGATCGGGTTGGGGAGGGAGGGGAGGGAGGTGACTCTGGAGCGGGTGATGGGGGCGAGGCTGGGGGTTTGCCTGGCGGCTGGGGACCGGCCGTGGCGTCTTCGTATTCGCCCCGGCTCGGAGCGCGTACGTGCACGCGCCGCCCTTTCGTGACGCCCGCGGACCCTTGGTCGACGTCGGGCCTTTTGCCACCGTCTCGCATTCGCCCATCCTTGCGCGGGGCGACATCACGACTCGCCCGCGCGCACCTCTGCCATCGACAAAGGGCAGACTTCGGGCCGCGGCGCGAAAGGTTCTACGAGACCGGCTTCAGCTTCATTCGCGTCTGCACCTTCGAGGCGATGCAATCGCCAAGCTTGCGTCCCTCGACATTGCCCGAAGGAAAATGGATGCCGCCGTAAATGCGCGACATGCCCGCCTCGATCGCCGCCTCGCGGAACGATCCGAACTTCCGCACGGCGTGCCCGAGCGGAATGCTGGTGCTGTCCTCGAACGGCTGCGGGCCGAGCACATCCGTCATCGCGCCGGCCGCGGCGGCTGAGATCGTCGAATGGCCGGATAGGTATTCGGGGAAGGGCGGAGTCGGAATCGCCGGTTCCCATGTCGAGTCCATCGTCTCGCGGATGAACGTGCGCGGGCGGATCAGGTTGAGTCTGAACTTGTAGCCCCACGCGGAAATGAACGCGTCGTTCAGCGCGACGCTCGTCGCCACCATGACCCACGCCGCCTGTTCGGCGCTCAGGTGCCGCTCGGTCACCATCTGGCTCGCGATCGACAGCCAGTGTCCGGCCGGCGTTCCGGTCTCGCCGCCGTTGTCGGCCCAATACAGTGCGGTTTCACGCTGCGACGGCGTCAACGCCTTGGACGTCTCGTAGACACTTCGCGCTTCGTCGTACAGCGGCGTTCCCGGCTTCAACGAAAACGCCGGCGGCATTGGCGCGGGGCAGTCGTTCCATGAATGCAACGCGAATGGTCGATTGTAGCCCCAGTAGGGCTCGGTCACCCCTGCCATGTTCGCCGCCGGGAGCGTCTTTCGCCCCGGACGCTTCGGTCGGTCGAGAATGAGAGAGCGATCGTCGACTGTGCCCGCCTTGAGCGCGTTCGCCGGGTTGCTCGGCGTCACGGCTTGGCTCGCGCCGGAAAGGCTCTGCGTCGCGAAGACAGTCGCGGGATCGTCGTTCACCCAGAGCCCGGGTCCAACCGGCGCCACGTACGTTTTTCCCCGCGTGCTGTCGAATCCATCGCCATGCGACCAGGACACGATCGCAAGGCCGATGCGCTGGCCAAGATCCGTCGACTGCTTCGCGACGTCGCTGCCGACGCCGAGCGCCTTCCGAGCCCGCGCCAGCGAATCGGCGAGCCGGCTCAACGTGGCACGAGTCGTCGGCAATCCCTCGGTGAACAGCGAATCCAGAACGGTGTGCTCGGCCGCGACGGCGATCAGCGTGGGGTCGTAGGTCATGCCCGCGGTGGCTCGCGGCAGGGAATCGAGTCCGTTGAGCGTTCCGACGAGTGGCGTCGCGGCCGGTTTTGTCGCGACGAGCCCCGAGTACAGTCCCGCAGACGCGTACGCGAACACGCGCGACGCGACGGGCGGAGAGAGACGCTCGGCGCGGACGACGCCATATAGCGCGCGCTCCCACTCCGAAATCATTCGAGGGTCCGCATCGGGCGACGGACGGCACGCGAGGGGAGCGGTCAGGAGGGCCGCCACCGCGAAGATTCTGGCTTTTCGGTCAGTCATGTGGAACGACGGGGCGTGGCATCAAACGGGGGACGCGCGACCTGGGTTGCCGAACGCGGTCGCGGGGGTCCCGCTCTCAGTGGTATAATTGCGAGGCCACCCTCGGTAGACCTCCGATAGCAATGTACGCGTCGCGCACACCGCTCGCATCCGAACGCGCAACGGCCGTTGTATCACGGACTTTGCGGGGCCCCCTCGAGGCGCTGCCGTGGACGCTGCGGGTCGGCGCTTGTCTGTGCTTCGTGGGTCACGGGGCGTTCGGGATCATGGCGAAGCAGGCATGGCTTCCGTACTTCGCCGTCGCTCACATCGGCCCCACAACCGCGTATTCGCTGATGCCCGTCATCGGCGCGATCGACATCACGATGGGCTGTTTCGTACTGCTCTCGCCGCGGCCCGCCGTCGTCTACTGGATGACCCTGTGGGCGGTGTGGACGGCGCTGTTGCGGCCTCTCGCCGGCGAACCCGGATGGGAGGCGTTCGAGCGCGCCGGCAACTATGGCGTGCCACTCGCGATGATTCTTCTCGCGGCCCCGTGGCGAGGCGTCGGCGGTGTCTTCGCGCCGATCACACTACGTCCGCTGACCGACCGGCTCCTGCGACAGCTCGAGATCGTGCTCGTCGCCGTCGTCGTCCTCTTGCTCGTCGGCCACGGCGCGCTCGGCCTCGAGGGAAAGCCGGGTCTCGTCGCGAACTACGCGTCGATCTTTCCGGACGACGTCGCGGCGCAAATGACGCCGATTGTCGGCGGCAGTGAGATCGCGCTCGCGCTAGTGCTGGCGCGTTGGCCCTCGGTACCGCTCGCGCTCTTCGTCGCCTCGTGGAAGCTCGCGATCGAATCGCTCTTCCTCGCGGCCGGCGCGCCTTTTTGGGAAATCGTCGAGCGGGGCGGCAGCTACGCGGCGCCCGTGGCGTTGGCGATCGTGCTTCTGATCGCCGCACGCCGTCGGCGAAGAACCGGGCGTCGGACCCTGACGTGCGCTCGCGGCTAGCGAAGCTCGTCGCGAGGCTGCGCTCGAAGTACGGTCCTCCGACGCCGGCGCCGGCGAAGACCGCGTTCGAGTTGATCGCGTGGGAGAAGGTCGCCTACCTCGCGACGGACGAGAAGCGCGCCAACGCGTTCGCGCTCCTGCGAAACAAGATCGGGCTCACGCCGAAGAAGATTCTCGCGGCGCGACGCGCCGAATTGATCGACGTGCTGGCGACAGGCGGCATCGGTGCACCGGAGCGCGCGGAGAATCTCGTGAAGGCCGCGGAGCTGGTCGTAGGCGACTTCGACGGCTCGCTCGACCAAGTCTGCCGCCGCGCGCTGCCGGACGCGAAGAAGCAGTTAATGCGGATCTACGGAATCGGCGAGCCCGGGGCGGAGAAGATTCTGCTGTTCACGCGTTCTCACCCCGTCATGGGACTCGACTCGAACGCGCTGCGCGTGCTCAACCGGCTGGGATACGGCACCGTCGCGAAATCCTACACGACGACGTATCGCGCGGCGACCGCCGCGGCGGTTCCAGAATTGGGCTCCGACTTCGACGCGCTGATCGAAGCGAACCAGCTACTCCGAACGCACGGCCAAACCGCCTGCAAGACGACCGCGCCGCGCTGCGCCGCGTGCGTCATCCGCGGGGACTGCCCGAGCGCGCGGTGACCGGGGCCGGCTCCGACAACTCCTCGGCGCGTGAGTGCAGCTCGAGACCGGAATCCGCCGCGCGCGTCTTGCGCTTCTTGAAGATGAACTCGGGAGCGAGCGCGACGCCGAGCAATGTGACCGGAATGATCTGTTGGGTCTGGATGAGGAACGCGACGGCAATCGCCTCGTTGCTGTCCATACCGAATGCCGTGGCCGTGAGCGCGTAGAGCGCCTGAAACACGCCCACGTTTCCAGGAGTCGCGCGGATCGCGAAGCCGGTATTGACGGCGAGCAGCGCCGACACCGTTCCGACGAGCGACAAATTGAAGTCGGCCGCGCGCGCGGTAAGGGCGTACGTCCAGACCTGCATCGCCCAGATGGCCACCGAGAGCGCCATCGCGACGAGAAAGCGCGGACCGGTCGAGATACCGCCGATCGTCGAGCCGAAGTGCCTGAAGAATTCGGCGACGCGGCCGCGCCATCCGTCCGCTTTCGTTTCGGAGAACTTGATCTCGTCGAGGTGCGGACGCCGGATCAGGTAGATCATGAGGCCGACGACCAGGGCGAGGGCGATCCAAGCGACCGGCCGAGCCTTGGACAAGCGGTCCGGCAGCTCGAGGAACGAAACCGCCAACACGAACATGACGATGTAGCCGATCAGCTCGAACATTCGTTCGAGCGCCAGCGACGCGAGAATCTTGGCGCTCTGCACGTGCGCCGCGCGCGCGACGAACACGACGCGCGCCGCTTCGCCGCCGTTGGCGACGAGGATGTTGTTGAGCCCCGCGCCGGCGAACGTCGCCCTAATGGCGAGCCAAAGCGACGGAACACCGGCGGGGCGCAGGAAAATCCACCATCGCACACCCTTGAGCGCGAGCGACAGCAGATTCACCGCCGCGGCCGCGAGCAGGATGGTGAGATTCGCCCGGGTGATGTGCTCCCACGTCGTGGTCCAATTCACCTTGCGCGCGAACAGAACCAGACCCGCGATGATCGCGACGGAAAGCAGTGCGCGAAGCGATCGCGAGACGGCCTTGTTCATGCGGCGTCGAGGAGGCTGAATCGGTAACCCCGATCGAGGAGGCGATCCACCAAGAGGGGCACGGCGTGTGCCGTCTGCAGGCGGTCTCCGTCGGGATCGTACCCGTCACCATCGTGCAACAGCAGGATCGCGCCGGGCGACGCGCCCTCGACCGTGCGGCGTGCGATCTCGTCGGCGCCGGGACGATCCGAATCCCACACGCCCAACGACCAGCCGACCGTGCGCTGGCCGAGCGTGCGGGCGATATAGGTCACCCAAGGGCTGCGAAAGCCGTGCGGCGCGCGAAAGAAGCGCGGCCTTGGAGCGCCGGCTTTCATCATTGCGTCCGTGCCAAGCTCGAGGTCACGCCGTACGTACGCGGGCGACCTGAGGTGAAGTTTCCGATGGTAATAGCCGTGGTTGCCTAACGCGTGTCCTTCGGCGGCAGCGCGGGCGACCAGCTCGGGCCAGCGTTCGGCGTGCCGGCCGAGGATGAAGAAGGTCGCCTTGACCCCGCGCTCGGCGAGCGCGTCGAGCACGAGCGGCGTGGCGGCGGGGTTTGGCCCGTCGTCGAACGTGAGGGCGACGACACGGTCACGCGTCGCGAGATGGCGGATGGTGGGACCGAAGACGAAGCTGTTGCGATGGAAGGCGCCGTGCGCAGCCCCGCCGATCACGACGGCAGCCGCGCCCAGGCCGAGCATCATACCGCGACGGCGACCCTTCCGAGAACCGTTTGATACACGTCGAGTACCCGAGCCGTGACACGGGCCCACGAGTATTCGAGTGAATTCTCCCGACCGGTGGTGCCGAGTTGGATGGCAAGGCCCTCGTCATCGAGCACTCGAACCAACGCGTCCGCGAGCGCATCGCGGTCGCCGCACGGAACCATCAGCGCCTCCCGGCCGTCGACCACGACGTCCCGGAAGCCGAGAATGTCGGAGCAGACCACCGGCGTCTGGCAGGCCATCGATTCCAGCAGCGTGATGCCGAAGGATGCCTTCGTCGTCGGGCACGCGTACACGGAGCTGTGCGCGTAATAGCTCGGTCGGCCCTCGAGCACGGCGCCGACGAAGCGAATGTCGCGGTCACCATTGGCCTGCTTGTAGTAGTGCTCGCGAAGCGGTCCGTCGCCGACGACGACGAGCCGCGCCTGGCGCCCTCGGTTGCCCTTCGCCTTCACACGACGGAACGACTCGATCAGCGTCGTCAGTCCGTTGCGCGGGTCGAAGCGGCCCAGGAAAAGAATCGTCGGAACGTTGTTCGTGATTCCCGGAGGTGGAGGAGCACTCGGATGGAAAACGTCCGTATCGATGCCGTTCGGGATGATCCGCCAGTCCGCCTCGAAATAGCGGTCGAGCGCGACGGTCGTGCTGTGGGAGACGGCGATGGCGGCGCTGAGCATGTCGAGCCGCTTCTGGAAGAAGCGCCGGCCAACCGTGTAGCCGAACGACCGGTCGAAATACGTGTGGAACGTGCCGACGACCGGACAATCCGCCTCCTCGATCGCGAGGATCGGGAGGACGGGCGTGAGCGGCGAGTGCACGTGCACGATGTCGTACTGTCCCTGTCGAAGCACGCGGCGCATGTCGCGGCGGAGATTCCAGCCGAGTGTGATCCGCGCCTGTGAACCGTTGGCGTAGACCGGCTGGCTCCGGCCAAGCCGAATGACGTGCGGCTGCGGCTGGGCGTCGGGGATGTTCGAGGTGATGACGTCGACGTGGTGTCCACGCCGGCGGGCTTCGCGGGCGAAGAAGTGAACGTGCTCGCAAACGCCGCCGAGGTGCGGATAGTAGTACTCCGTGACCAGGGCAATGCGAAGCGGCCGCTCGTCGTGGGTGGACTCGAGGAGCGGTAGATTCGGCAACGCCGGATGATTACGACGAAAGCGCCTGGAACGAAGAGCCGGATTCAAGAGCGGCATGAGCAGCGGCAAGTCGTGCGATTGGGACTCGGAAGGGGGAACACGAGACGTAGTCGAGTCCGATCGAGTGGCAAAAAGCCACGGAGCGCGGTTCGCCTCCGTGCTCGCCGCAGATCCCAACTTTGAGCTGCGGACGCACCGTTCGACCGGCCTGTACGGCAAATCCAATCAGTTTGCCAACCCCGTTCCGGTCAAGGACCTGGAACGGGTCGTCGGGAAGTATACCACGATCTACGTAATTGGGTAGGAACCGCCCGGCATCGTCTCGGCTCAAACCGAATGTGGTTTGAGTTAAATCATTGGTACCAAACGAAAAGAAGTCAGCCTTCGCCGCGATCTCATCCGCGGTGAGGGCGGCACGGGGCAACTCTATCATCGTCCCGATGGTGTAGGGAATCTCTTCACCCATCGCACCAAGAATTCTTTGCGCGGCGTTTTCGAGGATCGCACGCTGATTCTCGAATTCAGCAACCGTCGCGACGAGCGGCACCATGATCTCGGGACGCACGTCGAAGCCGCGCCGCTTGGCGCGCACCGCGGCCTCGAAGATCGCGCGGCCCTGCATGTCGGTGATCTCTGGGAACGTGATTCCCAGCCTGCATCCGCGATGCCCCAGCATCGGATTCGTCTCGCGCAGCGACTCGACGATCCGTTGCAACTCCTCTCGCGGAATACCCAACGTGCGCGCGAGCAGTTTGCTCTCTTCGCCGCCGTGCGGCAGGAACTCGTGCAACGGCGGATCGAGCAGACGGATCGTCACCGGCAGCCCGCTCATCGCCTCGAAGATTCCCTCGAAGTCCGAGCGCTGCATCGGGAGCAACTTGGCGAGCGCGCGACGTCGTCCGGCTTCGTCGCGCGCCACGATCATCTCGCGCATCGCGCCGATGCGGTCGCCCTCGAAGAACATGTGCTCCGTGCGACAGAGCCCGATTCCTTCCGCGCCGAACCCGCGCGCGATGCGCGCGTCCTGCGGCGTGTCGGCGTTGGCGCGGACGCGCAGCCGACGGACGTCGTCGGCCCAGCCGAGCAATCGCGCGAACGACTGATAGGTCGGCGCGGACCGGCGGTCGCGCGTGCCGCGAATGACCTGCACGACCTCGCTCGGCGTCGTCGGCAGGTCGCCGGCGTAGATGCGGCCCGATGCGCCGTCCACGGTGACCCAGTCGCCTTCGGCAATCGTTTGATCACCGGCGGTGAACCGCCGGTGAATCACGTCGACGTCGATGTCGCGACAGCCGACGACGGCGCATTTTCCCATGCCGCGCGCGACGACTGCCGCGTGGCTCGTCATGCCGCCGCGCGCCGTGATGACGGCGCGCGCGGCGACGATGCCGTGAAAATCTTCGGGCGTCGTTTCTTCGCGCACGAGAATCACGCGTTTGCCGGCGGCCGCCTGTTGTTCGGCGACGTCCGGATCGAAAACGGCGATGCCGCTCTCGGCGCCGGGGCTCGCGGGGAGCCCTGTGCAAAGAGGCTGCGCGCGCACGTCGGACGCGATCACGGGGTGCAGCAACTGGTCGAGCTGGTCGGGAATCACGCGTCGCACCGCGGTCGACGGGTCGATCGAGCCTTCGTCCACCATGTCGATCGCGATGCGAACCGCGGCGGTCGCTGTGCGCTTTCCGGTTCGCGTCTGCAGCAGATACAGGCGTTTGCGCTCGACGGTGAATTCGAGATCCTGCATGTCGCGGAAGTGTCCCTCGAGGCGCTGCTGCGTCTCGAGCAGATCCTCGTAGGCTTCCGGCAAGCGTTTTTGCATCTGGTCGATCGCGAGCGGAGTGCGAATGCCCGCGACGACGTCCTCGCCCTGCGCGTTCACCAAGAATTCACCGTAGAACTTCTTTTCCCCAGTCGATGGATTTCGCGTGAACGCCACTCCGGTCCCCGAATCGTCGCCCAGGTTCCCGAAGACCATCGCAACCACGCTCACCGCAGTGCCGAGATCGTCGGCGATGCGGTGCACCTTTCTATAGTCCGCAGCCTTCTTAAGGGTCCACGATTTCCACACTGCCTCAATGGCACCCCACAGCTGCTCAGCCGGGTCGCCAGGGAACTCTTGGCCCGTGCGGTTTTTGACGAGCGCGCGGTAATCGGCGACGAGCGCTTTGAGCGCCTCGGCCGTGAGATCCGAATCGTTTTCGACTCCGGCCGTCATTCGCTTGGTCGTGAGCAAGTGCTCGAACTGCGTCGACGGGACGCCGAGCACGACGTCGCCGTACATCTGAATGAACCGGCGATAGGAGTCGTACGCGAAGCGCTCGTTTCCACTCGCGCCCGCGAGCCCGCCGACCGTGTCGTCGTTGAGGCCGAGGTTGAGGATCGTCTCCATCATTCCCGGCATCGAGACCGGAGCACCTGACCGCACCGAGACGAGCAACGGATTTCGCGTATCGCCGAATGCCTTCCCGGTCGCGCGCTCCAATCGTTCCAACGCGTTGCCGACTTCCTCGCGCAGTCCCTCAGGCGGGCGCTGCGTGCGCAGATATTCGACGCACGCCGCGCAGGCGATCGTGAATCCCGGTGGCACCGGAACGCCGAGGTTCGTCATCTCGGCGAGGCCGGCGCCTTTTCCGCCGAGGACACTCTTCATGTCCTTCGTGCCCTCGGCGTGCCCGTCGCCGAAGAAGTAGACGGATTGTGCCGCCGCCGCGGTCGCCACTAGCAGCCGCAGCCGAACCGCAGCTTGTCGGGATCCGCCGGCGGAGCCGTGGGATAGTCGCCCGAGAAGCACGCGTGGCAGAAACCATCTGGACCGGAGGGCACTGATTCCAACATGCCATCGAGCGAGAGATAACCGAGGCTGTCGACGCCAAGATGGCCCGCGATCTCATCGACCGTGTGGTTCGCCGCGATCAGTTCGTCGCGCGACGGCGTGTCGATGCCGTAGTAGCAAGGCCCGGTGACGGGCGCCGAGCTCACGCGCATGTGCACCTCGCGCGCGCCGGCCGCGCGGACGAGGGCGACGAGGCCGCGTGTCGTCGTGCCACGGACGATCGAATCGTCGACCATGACCACGCGCTTGCCTTCGATGATCTCGCGCACCGCGTTGTACTTGACCTTCACCTTCGCGTCGCGCCCCGCCTGCGTCGGCTGGATGAACGTGCGTCCGACGTAGTGATTTCTGATGAGCGCGAGCTCGTACGGAATTCCGCTTTCTTCCGAGAAGCCAAGCGCCGCGGAGTTGGACGAATCGGGCACGCTAAAAACCAGATCCGCCGTGGGCGCGGGATGCTCTTTGGCGAGGCGCTTGCCCAACGCGCGGCGCGCGCGATCGACCGATCCGCCGTAGACGCGGCTGTCGGGGCGCGCGAAGTAGACGTACTCGAAGACGCAGCGCCGCGATTCGGCCTTGGGCAGCGGCCGTGACGACTGCACGCCGTTGCCGTTGACCGACACGATCTCACCCGGTTCGACGTCGCGCTCGTACGTCGCGCCGACGATGTCGAGCGCGCAGGTCTCCGACGCGAAGACGATCGCGTCGCCCAAACGGCCCATGGCGAGCGGGCGCCAGCCGCGCGGGTCGCGCGCCGCGAGCAGCGTGTCGCCCATGGCGACGATCAGGCTGTACGCGCCGTCGACTTGCTTGAGCGCGTCGGCGAGACGAAGCGCCGGCGTCGGAGCGGTCGAGCGCGCGAGCTCGTGGACGATGACCTCGGAGTCATTTGTCGACGCGAAGATCGAACCCTTGTCCTCGAGCTCGTGCCGCAGCTCGGCGGCGTTGATCAGATTGCCGTTGTGGGCAAGCGTGATGAAGCCGCCCTTGGACCGCGCGACGACCGGTTGCGCGTTGTCGATGGTCGACGAGCCGGCGGTACTGTAGCGAGTGTGTCCGACGGCGGACGTCCCGGGAATCTTCGCCAACTCTTGCGAGAGCGCGTCCGAGAGCGTGCCCATGCGCCGCACGGCGCGCGCCTGGCCGGCGTCGTCGATCGACACGACGCCGACCGACTCCTGACCGCGATGTTGGAGGGAGTACAGGCCGAGCTGCGCGAGGTGCGCCGCGTCGGGATGGCCGTGGACTCCGAAAATGCCGCACATGTATTCAGGTCCGGGCTACGATCACGACGGTCGGTGTCACCCGCCGCGTGTTACTGCGCGGCAAGAGCCGACTGGGCCATGATCCGGGGAATCGTTTCGTGATAAGCGGCGTCGAGCCGCGCGAGCGGCGCGACGATACGCGTCGCCTTCATTGAAATCTGCACCGGCGAGCCCTTCGAGCCTACTGTCCCGATCACCCGGGCGGGGATTCCCCGGTCCGCGGCAATGGCGAGCACGACATCGGGCGAGGTCGTGCTCACGACCGCGCGGGCCTGTGCCTCGCCGTAGAGGACCGCTCGATCGGGGACGGTGGGCCAGCCGCTCAAATCGACCGTCGCGCCCCGCTGGTCCGCGCGATCCATGATGCAGCACTCGACGATGGCGACAGCCAGACCGCCGTCACTACAGTCGTGGGCCGACCGGATCACGCCGCGCTCGATCGACTCGAGCAGGGCGCCGATCAGTTCACGCTCGTCGTCCACGTTGCACGACGGAGGCGACCCCGCCACGACGCCGTGGATTCGCGACAGATACTCGCTGCCGCCGATGTGGTCCGTGGGTGAACCCAGCAGCACGATCGCGTCGCCCTCCTCGCGGAACGGCGCGCGGGTCACGTGCGCCAGCGATTCGATGAGGCCGACCATGCCGATGACCGGAGTGGGGAAGACGGCGCCGCTCGGATTCTCGTTGTACAGCGAGACGTTCCCACCGGTGACCGGCGTCTCCAAGGCGTCGCAGGCCTCGGCCATGCCGGCGACGGCTTCGCGGAGCTGATAGTAGACCTCGGGCCGCCGCGGATTGCCGAAATTCAGGTTGTTGGTGATGGCCTTCGGCCGCGCGCCAGTGCACGCGACGTTGCGCGCGGCCTCACACACGGCGATGCGCGCGCCGACGCGCGGGTCGAGGTACACGTACCGCCCGTTACAATCCGTCTTGAGGGCAAGCGCGCGGTCGGTGCCGCGCACGCGCACGACGGCGGCGTCGCCGCCGGGACCGACGACGGTGTTCGTGCGAACGGTCGTGTCGTATTGCCGGAACACCCAGGTCTTGGACGCGATGTTCGGCGACGAGAGCATCCGCTCGAGCGTCCAGAGCGGATCGCGCTCTTCCGGCCGCTCGGCGATCGTGGAAACGTCGCGCTCGCGTGCTTCGCGGACCGTCTCGCTTTCCTGCGCGTCCGGCGTGTACGTGGGACAGTCGGTGACGAGACGAGTGCCTGGGAACTCGGCCACGACGTGCTCGCCTTCCATCACGCGGTACACCGGTTCGGCGATCACCTCGCCGATGACGGCTGCCGTGAGATCCCACTTCTCGAGGATCGCCGAGACCTCGGCTTCGCGTCCGCGCTTGGCGACGACGAGCATGCGCTCCTGCGACTCGCTGAGCAGGATCTCGTACGGAGTCATCCCCGTCTCGCGCACGGGCACCTGCGTCGTGTCGATGGTGACGCCGACGTCGCCGCGCGCGGCCATCTCGGCCGACGACGACGTGAGACCCGCGGCGCCCATGTCCTGGATGGCGACGATCGCTCCGCTGCGAATCAGCTCGAGGCTCGCCTCGAGCAGCAGCTTCTCGGTGAAGGGATCGCCGACCTGCACGCGCGGCCGCTTGGCGTCGCTCTGCGCCGAGAGGTCTTCGGAGGCGAACGACGCGCCATGGATGCCGTCGCGTCCCGTGCGCGCGCCGACCGCGATGATCGGATTCCCGACGCCCTGCGCCACGGCGCGAATCAGCTCGTCCTCGTGCATCAAGCCGACGCACATCGCGTTGACGAGCGGATTGCCTTCGTAGGCGGGGTCGAACGAGACCTCACCGGCGACGGTCGGGATGCCGACGCAGTTGCCGTAGTCACCGATTCCCTTGACGACACCGGCGAAGAGGTAGCGCACGCGCGCCGAGTCGAGCGACCCGAATCGGAGCGAGTTGAGCATGGCGATCGGGCGCGCGCCCATGGTGAAGACGTCGCGCAGAATGCCGCCGACCCCGGTCGCGGCGCCCTGATAGGGCTCGACGGCCGACGGATGGTTGTGCGACTCGATCTTGAAGGCGACGGCGAGCCCGTCGCCGATGCTGATGACGCCGGCGTTTTCACCGGGCCCCTGCAACACGAACGACGCGCGCGTCGGGAGCGTCTTGAGCAGTGGACGCGAGTGCTTGTACGAGCAGTGCTCGCTCCACAACGCGCTGACGATGCCCAGCTCAGTGAAGGTCGGCTCGCGCCCCAGCATGTCGACGAGTCGGCGATACTCGTCCGGCGTGAGTCCGTGTTCGGCGACGAGCGCCGGAGTGATGGCGGGATCGCCGGGACGCGGCTCGACCTTCGCACTGACTTGCATCGTCTAATCAACTCTTCGGTTTGGGGTTCGGTTCAGGTTTGACGACCGCGCCCGCTTTCTTCGCCGTGTCCTTCTTGGGCGTCGGCGCGGGCCGGATCACTTCCGGCAGCTTGGGCGGAGCGGCGGGACGCTGCGCCGCCGCCGGCGCCGGAGCGGGTGCCGGCTTCTCGACCGCCGGTTTGCTCGGCGCGGTCTCGCCGTTGTCGACGCTCACGGCTTTTTCGGCTTTCTCTACCTTGACGGGCTTCGCGGGCTTTTCGACCTTGGCGACTTTGTCGGTCTTGTCGCTCGTCGCCGTCTCGAGCTGCGGCGCCGCGACTTTCGCGACCTTGGCGACCTTGGTGTGTTTCTCGAATCTCGCCGGCTTCTCGGGCTGTTGGGCCTTCTCGGCCTCCGCGACGGTGATCGCCTTGTCCTCCGTCGGGTGGAGGTCGGCCAGCGACATCATGCGCGGCGAGCTGCTCGTGCCCGAGAAGTGGCGCGCGTTCGAACGGAAGATCGCGTCGACGACTTTGTCGCTGTCGAGGACGACGAGGTCGCTCATGCCGCAGGAGCGCTCGCAGCCGTTCTTGTAGAGCAGGTAGGTGTGGCCCTCGTAGGTGCGCGTGGACATCGGCTCACCCAGCTTGGCCACGACCTGGGCGCGGGTCATGCCCGGATCGATCGTCGGCGGACCCTGTCCAACGACTTGCGAGGCGGCGACCGTGACGGCAAGGACAAACGCGATCATTGCAGTTTCCTCATGCAGTGACGCGGGCGAGCACCGATTCGAAAACGCCGAGTCCATCGTTGGACCCCAGCAGCGCATCGACGGCACGCTCGGGGTGCGGCATCATGCCGAGCACGTTTCCCGCGTCGTTGACGATTCCGGCAATGGCGCGCGCGGAGCCGTTCGGGCTCCACCACTCGTCGGCGTCGCCCGGACCGCCCACGTAGCGAAATACCACGCGCCCTTCGCCTTCCAGTCTATCGACCGTTTGCTGGTCCGCCGTGTAACGACCATCACCGTGGGCAATGGGTATTCTGAGCACCTGGCCGGCCTCGTACCGGTTGGTAAACAGCGTCTCGGTCGATTCGACACGAACTGATACAGTTTCGGACACGAACTTCAGACTTTCGTTGCGCAGCAACGCGCCGGGGAGGAGGCCCGCCTCGCAGGCGATCTGAAATCCGTTGCAGATGCACATCACCGGCCCGCCGCGGTTCGCGAACGCGACCACCTCGCGCATGATCGGACTGAATCGCGCGATCGCGCCGGGGCGCAGGTAGTCGCCGTACGAGAATCCGCCGGGCAAGATCACCACGTCGCTCTGCTGGAGATCGTGGTCCTTGTGCCAGAGAAAGGTCGCCTCTTCGCCGATCCCGTCGACCACCGCGCGGTAGGTATCGTAGTCGCAGTTGGACCCGGGAAAGGTGACGATGCCGAACTTCATGTGGCCTCCACGGCGGCGATGGAAAAATCCTCCGTGACGGGGTTGGCGAGAAGGCGGTCGCACATCTCGCGCGTCGACCGCTCCGCTTCCTCCGCGTCGCCCGCGTCGAGCTCCACCACGAGATGGCGTCCGACGTGAACGTCGCGCACGCCCGAGAACCCGAGCGTGTGCAACGCGTCGGCGACGGTGCGGCCCTGCGGATCGAGGATGCCCCGGCGCGGCGTGATGTGAACGGCGATGCGATATCGGCTCATTCAGGCTTTCCGGTCTGAGAGTCAGGAGGTGGAGTTTGCTGCCCGGACGGCGGCGGCGAGGACGGCGACCCCGGTGAGTGTGGAGGCCGATTGCCGCGCTGTCCGCGTCGGCGGCGGCGCCGTCGCGAGAATTTCGCGTCGCTTCCCTCGCCACCCGCGCGGGCGCCTGTTCCATCGCGCGATTCCCGGCGGTCGTCGTCGCGGCCGCCTCCGTCGTTTCGCCCGTGCGGACGCGAATCGTGAGGACGCGCGTCGAACGTCTCGCCGGAGATGCCCGACGCCGCCAGCTTCGGCGACGTTCGAGCCGGCGGCGAGCGGCGCGTTTCCGCCTCGGGCTCGGGTTCTTCGTCGCCGTAGGCCTCTTCCGGAGATCCCGCGCGGCTCAGCATGCCGAGGACGGCCGCGCGCACGAATCCATAGACGACGTAGGCGAGGAGCGCGGGGAAGATGAATTCCTCGCGCCGCACGAGCAGCAACACGATCGAGCCGAGCACGACGATCGAGCCGATGAGCTTGCGCGGCGTCCTCCAACCCACGGCCGGCACGTTCGGGTACGGAACCTCGCTGATCATCAGCGCGGCGAGAACCGCCATCAACCCGCGCAGGATCACGTGCCAGGGCAGATCCGAGAGCGTGCTGTCCGTGAACAGTATGACGGACTTGCTGTACAACGGCGTTTGGCTGAACCAGTAGTACGTGGCGAGGGTGAGGCCGGCGGCCGGCGTGGGGAGGCCGTGAAAGTACGTCTTCTTCCGTCCCGCTTGCTCGATGTTGAAGCGCGCGAGCCGCATCACCGCGCACGCGGTGAAGATGAAGACGAACAACCATTCCCACGTGCCGTGGCTCGGCAGCTCGAGGTACATCATGATCGCCGGCGCGAGGCCGAACGAGATCGCGTCGACGAGCGAGTCGAGCTCCTCGCCGAATCGGCTCCCCGTGCCGGTGGCGCGCGCGACTCGCCCGTCGAGAACGTCGGCGATGCCGCCGAGCACGATGAACGCGGGCGCAGCCGAGAACTCGCCGCGGATGGCGAGGATGATCGCGTAGACGCCGCAAAACAGGTTGAAGAGCGTGAACCCGTTCGGCATCAGCACCACGGCGCGCCGAACAACCTTTCGGTGCCGGCGCTCGCCGCCCTGGCCGCGTCGCATGGCGATCATTGGCCGGTCAGCTCACCGAGCACGGTGGTGCCCGCGAAGGTGATGTCGCCGACCTTTACCCGCAGCGCGGCGCCGGCCGGCAGAAAGACGTCGACACGCGAGCCGAATCGAATCAGCCCCATGCGCTCGCCCTGTTGCACGCGCTCGCCGACCCGGGAGTCGGTGACGATGCGGCGCGCGATGAGACCGGCGATCTGTCGCACCAACACGTGATTCGATCCCGATTCGATGCCGATCGACGTCTGTTCGTTCTCGAGGCTCGACTGCTCGGTCGCCGCGTTGGCGAAGCGTCCCGGCGTGTGATCGACGAGACGGACGACGCCGCTCACCGGGTACCGGTTCACGTGAACGTTGAACACGTTCATGAAAATGGAGAGGCGGACCGATCGTTCCTTCATGAAGGTGGGCTCGTTCACTTCCGTGATCATCACGACCTTGCCGTCGGCCGGCGCGATGACGAGACGCTCGCCCCGTTCTCCGGTGCGCACCGGATCACGGAAAAAGTACGCGACCCAAAGCGCGATGAGCGCCAGGACGAACGCGAACAGCCACAGCCCCCACGAGCGTCGCACGAGCGCGATGCCGAAGACGCCGGCGGCGACGAGCGCCGCGATGACGATGAAGCTCAAGCCCTCGCGGGCGAAATTCACGAGGATGCTCCCTGCGCGCCCAGCACGTCGTCGAGCGGCGAGCCCGTGATGCGCCGAAACGCGTCGACGTACCGCGCGCTCGTCGCGTCCACGACGGCTTGTGGCAGCGGTGGAGGCGGTGCGTCGCCGTTCCACCGCCCGGCGCGCCGCTCGCCGTCGAGATAGTCGCGCAGCGGCTGTTTGTCGAAGCTCGGCTGTCCACGGCCCGGCGCGTACGAGTCGGCGGGCCAGAAGCGCGAGCTATCCGGCGTGAGCACTTCGTCGATGAGCGTGATGTTTCCGTCGCGGCCGCGGCCGAACTCGAATTTCGTGTCGGCGATGATGATTCCGCGCGCCGCGGCGATCTCGCGGCCGCGCTCGTAGACCAGGCGGCTCAGTCGTTCCAGCTCCGTGGCAACCGCGTCGCCCACCGTCGCCGCCATTCGCGCTTTGGTGATGTTCTCGTCGTGGCCCGATTCGGCTTTGGTCGCCGGACTGAAGATCGCCGGCTCGAAGCGCTCGCTCTCGCGAAGCCCCGGCGCCAGCGCTTCGCCGGCGAGCGTCCCGTGCTCGCGGTATTCCTTCCAGGCCGAGCCGGAGAGATACCCGCGCACGACGCATTCGACGGGAAACACCTCCGTCCGCCGGCACAACATCGCGCGGCCGGCGAGCGCCGATCGATGGTCGGCGAGCGAGGGCACCATTGCGACGATCTCGTCGACGTCGGCCGAGAGCATGTGGTGGTGCACGAGGCTCTCGAACTGGCGGAGCCACCACGCGGTGATCTGGGTGAGAACGGCGCCCTTGTGCGGAATCGGCTCGGCCATCACGACGTCGAACGCACTGACGCGATCGGTCGCCACGAGCAGCAACCGGTCGTCGTCGACGACGTACACTTCGCGGACTTTGCCGCGGCGAAGATGGCGCAGAGGAATGCCGGTGAGCTCAGCGACGGTCATACGCGCACGTCCTCGGCTTCCGATTGAATGTTTTCCGCGACGAGCAGCGGGTCGACCACTTCGCGCAGGAACTCGTCGACCTGCTCGGGCGCGCGCCCGACGAACCGGTGCGGCTCGAGCGCGGCCTCGAGGTCGCGGATCGAGACGCCGAACTCGGTGTCGGCCGCCAAGCGGTCGAGCAGGTCGTTTCGCTCGGCACCGTCCTTGAGGGCGCGCGCCGCTTCGATGCTGTGCCGCCGGATGCACTCGTGCGCGGCTTGGCGGTCAATACCGGCGTGCACCGCGCGCACGATGAGCTCTTCGGTGGCCATGAACGGAAGCTCGTCGGCGAGACGGCGGCGGATGCGCGCCGGATGAACCTCGAGACCGCGGGTCACGTTCTCCATCAGCACGAGGATCGCGTCAGTGGCGAGGAAGCTCTCGGGGATCACGAGCCGGCGGTTCGCGCTGTCGTCGAGCGTACGCTCGAAGAACTGCGTGCCGTGGGTGAGATTCGCGTTCGGCTCGAGCGAGATGACGAACCGCGCCAACGACGCGATCCGCTCGCAGCGCATCGGATTACGCTTGTACGCCATGGCCGACGATCCGACCTGTTCCTTCTCGAACGGCTCCTCGATCTCGCCCACGGATTGGAGTACGCGCACATCGCCGCTGAACTTCATCGCGCTCGACGCGACGCCGGCGACGGTGCCGAGAATCTGCGCGTCGAGCTTGCGCGTATACGTCTGCCCCGAAACGGGAATCGAGTGCGGGAATCCGATCGCCGCCGTGACGCGCCGGTCGAGCTCCCGCACCTTCTCGTGGCTGCCGCCGAAGATCTCGAGAAAGCTGGCCTGCGTGCCCGTCGTGCCCTTCACGCCGCGGCAGGGCAGGGTGGCGATGCGATGATCGAGGTCGGCCACGTCGAGCACGAGATCCTGCAGCCACGTCGCCGCGCGCTTGCCGACGGTCGTCGGCTGCGCCGCCTGTAGGTGCGTCGAGCCGAGCGTCGGCTCGTGCCGCCACTCGCGCGCGAAGGCCGCCAGCGCGCGGATGACGCGGATCGCCTTCGCACGCAGCAGCTGCAGCCCGCGCCGCATCAGAATCAGATCGGCGTTGTCCGTGACGTAGGCGCTCGTCGCGCCAAAGTGGATGAAGCCGCGCGCGGCCGGCGCGACGTCGCCGAACGCGTGGATGTGCGCCATCACGTCGTGGCGGAAGCGTTTTTCGTACGACGCGACCGCCGCGAAGTCGATGTCGTCGAGATGCGCGCGCATTTCGACGAGCGCCGCTTCCGGAATGGCGACGCCGAGGTCGCGCTCCGCCTCGGCCAACGCCAGCCACAGACGCCGCCACTGGCCGTATCGCTCGGCCGGCGACCAGAGCGACAGCATCGCTTTGGATGCGTATCGCTCGGCGAGCGGCGACGAGTAGCGATCGTGGTCGGTCATCGAAGCGCGAACTCCGTCATTCCGAGTTGACCCTGGCGCACGAGCGTGACACGGAGATAGGTGCGGCTGCCGTAGTAGTCGATCGCCTTCTGAACGTCTTCGGCCGCGCGAATCGGAATGTTGTTGATCTGCACGATCACGTCGCCGGTCTGCAGCCCCGTCTGGTCGGAGACCGTTTGGCTGACGCTGTAGACGAGCGCGCCGCGCGCGTTTCGCAGCCCGTGCTCCGACGCGATCGACGGCGTCACGCTCACGAGACTCAGCTCGCGAAGCACTTGGACTTTCGGCGCCGTCACCTCGGGCAGATCGCTCACTTGGACGTCGACGTCGAACTCGCGGTTGCCGCGTTTCACGTGCAGCCGCGCCGGCTGTCCGACGCGCAGGTCGAGCAAGGCCGCTTGCCAGTCGAAGGGATTGTGAATGACGCGGCTTCCCTCGCGCAGAATGTCGTCGCCCGGCTGGAGACCTGCTTTCGCGGCGGGCGATCCCGGCTCGACGGCCGCGATGAACGCGCCCTGCGCGATGACGTCGCGCGGATTCGACGAATTCGACTGACGCAGGTGCACGCCGATCCACGGGCTGCGGATCGAGCCGTGGTTGATCAGATCGTCCACGACGCGCTCGACGCGGTTGATGGGAATCGCGAATCCGAGCCCGACCGATCCGCCGCTTGGCGAGAAGATGCTGCTGTTCACGCCGATGACCTCGCCGTCGGCGTTGACGAGCGGCCCGCCCGAATTGCCGGGATTGATCGCCGCGTCGGTCTGGATCATGTCGTAGTACGATGCCTGTCCTTCGCCCGGCGCGATGAGGTTGCGCTGCGTCGCGCTGATGACGCCGACGCTCACACTCGGTTCGCTGTTGCCAAGGTAGAAGCCGAACGGATTGCCGATCGCGATGGCCCACTCGCCGATGAGCAGCGCGTTCGAGTTGCCGATCTTGGCGTCGGGAAGGTTCTTCGCGTCGATGCGAAGCACCGCGATGTCGTTCGCTTCGTCCGAGCCGAGGACCTTCGCGGGGAAGACGCTTCCGTCGCGCATCATCACCGAAACCTTGGTCGCGCCGAGGACGACATGCGCGTTGGTCACGATGACGCCGTCGGACTTCACCACGAATCCGGTGCCGAGCCCCGCCGAGGTGCGCGGCTGCTGCTGCCCAAAGAAGAAATCGAACGGGTTTTGGGGAGCCTGCTGGTTGACCTGCTCGGTCTGCACGGTCACGACGGACGGCGAGATTTGGGCGACGGCGTTCGTGATGGCGTTCTGACGCGACGCCGAGACTGTCGCCGCCGACTGCGCCGCGGGAATGGCGTTGACGAGCCGTCCGGCCGCCGACCCTCCCGCCCCCCGCCCGTTCGAGGTGCCCGACGGCTGAGCGCAGCTCGCGACGACGGCAGTCAACAGCATCGGAAATACTGGCGACTTCATACGGCGGTCCTTGCCGGTTGGAGATAAAGGTCCGGCGGATACGTCACGTCATCGAGGAATAGCGCGTGCGCCGCGGACGGCGGCGACGTGTCCTCGTTCGTTTCTGCGTTCAGCAGGCGTGCCACGTCATCGGCCGAGCGGCGGCCCGAACCGACGTCGAGCATCGTCCCGACGAGAAATCTCACCATGTGATGTAGAAATCGGTTGGCTTCGATCTCGAACACCAGCCCTCCCCCGCCGGCGCGATCACGCCAGCGTGCCAGAATCACGCGACAGCGATGATCGTCATGCGCAGGAGCGGTACCGCGAACGGCAAAGCCCCGAAAGCAGTGCTCGCCCGCGATGCGGGCGGCGGCGGCATCCAGAGCGCTCCGATCCAGGGGCTGCCCGAATGCCAGCTCGTACCGGCCACGAAACGGGGAATGAGCTTCGTCATCGGTGCCGACGTAGTAACTGTACCGCCGGCTCACCGCACTGTAGCGCGCATGGAATTCGTTTTTCATCTCGGTCGCCGCGGCAACCCAGACGTCCGGCGGGAGCACGGCATTCAGCGCGCGCCGCAGTTCGTGAACGCCCCCCCTCCACCGGTCCGGCACCCGAACGCCAACCGCTTGTCCTCGCGCATGCACACCAGCGTCGGTCCGGCCGGAGGCCAGGGCGGCGATCGCCGCGCCCGTGAGGCGCTCGAGTGCCGCCTCCAAAACCCCTTGGACGGTGCGCGTTTCCGGCTGGCGCTGCCATCCACTAAATCCGGCCCCGTCATAGTGCAACACGAGTCGCACGGTGCGTTCGGCCATCGACTGAAAGCTAGAGAAACCCGAGAGTGTGTCAAGCAACGCGCTCGTGCGTCATAGTGTGGAGTCGCCTCACGTTACACGGCGTTGACCTGACGAAAACGAAGCTCCACCACCGGCCCATTTCGCTCCTCGATGCCCCCACGCACGCTCTCGTCGCTCGCGCATGCACTGACCGTCTCCGCCGACGCGGACGGCGCGTTGTCCGCACTCGGCGAGGCTCTCGCGGAAGTCGATCGCGTTGCCCGGCTGGCGCTCGTCCACTTCGACGAGCGGCGTGAGATGCTGTGCGAGCGCGTATTGCTGACGCCGAACGGAATGGAAAGCGTCTCGCTCGACACGACTTTCGACCATCTCCCGACGCGCGAGCGCACGGCGATTGGCGCGGGCGGACAGTTCGTGGATTTCGCGGACTCGGGCGACGAGTTCGCGCGTCTGTTCCAGATTCCGGCGTTCGGCAGCGAGACGGGGTGGCTCAACGTCCGCGGCCTTCGCTTCGACGGACACCTGACCGCGCTGCTCGTGCTGTACGAGACGCGGAAGCTGTTCGGAGCGCGCACCGCCGAGCGTTTTCTTCCGGCGATCGCTCTGTTCGAGCTCGCCTACCTCCGATTCCTCGAGCGCGGCGCGCGGGAAGAAGCGGTGCGCACGCTCGAGGACGTCACTCAGCGCGTGCACGGCGAGTACGAAGCGCGGCTCGGTGACTTGGAGACACGAATGACCGCCGCCAACAGCGAGCCGGCCGAAGACTCGGCGAGAGTCTTCGCGCTCGAGCGAGAATTGGCCCGTGCGACTGAAGACGCGCGCCGCGCGCTCAAGCGAGCGGAGATCGTCGACGCGACGGTTGCGTCGGCCGTGGAGCAGCTCGAGAAAGCCCACGTCGAGCTGCACCGGCGAAGTGAAGCAGTGCGTCAAAAGACACGCACTATCTATTTGATCGACAAGGTCTTGACACTCGACGCCTCGACGGACGATCCGCGTCAGCTCGCCGACGGGCTGCTCTCGCTGGTCGGCGACGAGATGCACGCGAACCGCTGTTCGCTGATGCTCCGCACGCCTGAGGGCAACTGCCTCTACATCGCCGCCGCCAAGGGCGTCGCTCCCGGAGTCATGGAGGGGCTGCGCGTCGCGATGGGGCAGGGCGTGGCCGGCCGCGTCGCTCAGGCGAGAGAACCCGTGCTCGTCCGAGACGCCACCGAGGCGCACACCCACCCGCTGCTACAGGATGGACATTTCACGACGGGGTCTTTCATTAGCTTCCCGTTGGTCTATCACGACGAGCTGGTCGGCGTCGTGAACGTGGCGAACCGCGCCATGCAGGGGATCTTTACGGAAGAGGATGTAGACCGCGTGCGCCTGCTCGGTCTCGTAATTTCCATCGTCGCCTCACACGCTCGACTGCCGGAACGCCTCGTCGAGGCGCTCAGTGTCCGGTAGCTCGTCGCCCAACGCGCTTCTTTCCACCGTTCGTCGTCTCACCGCGGGTGAACCAGCCGACCCGCAGGAGCTGACGGCCGCATTCGACGTCGTCCTTGCCGGCGACGCGACATCGGCGCAGATCGCGGCGCTCTTGATTGGTCTTCGCGTCCGCGGCGAAACGCCAGCGGAGCTCGCTGCCGTGGTGAGATCCTTCCGACGCGTCATGGTGCATTTGCCCGCCGAGCGTCCCGACGAGCTGGTAGACACGTGCGGGACCGGCGGCGGATCGATCAGCACCTTCAACATCTCGACGGCGGCCGCACTGGTCGCTGCCGGAAGCGGCATTCGCGTCGCGAAGCATGGCAACCGGTCGTTCACGACGCAGTGCGGCAGCGCCGACATTCTCGAAGCCCTCGGCGTTTCCATCGACGCCCCCGTGACGACGATGGCCAGCGCGCTGGCCGACGCCGGCGTGGTGTTCATGTTCGCTCCGCTCATGCACCCGGCGATGCGCCACGTCGGCCCGGTGCGACGAGAGTTGGGCGTTCACACCGTCATGAACCTGATCGGGCCGCTGGCGAACCCCGCGGGAGCGGGACGGCAAGTGGTCGGTGTGTCGGACGCCCGCCGCCTACCGCTCATCGCCGGCGCGCTCGCCGAACTCGGCGCGATTCACGCGCTTGTCGTGCACGGCGAGGGAATGGACGAGATCTCGCCATTCGCCGACAGCGCCGTCATGGAGATCCGAAACGGTTCGGTCACCGAGTGGAAGATTACGCCAACGCGCTACGGCCTCGGCGCCGGCTCGGTCGACCAAATCGCCGGCGGCACACCAGCGCAAAACGCTGCGACGGTCCTCGACGTGTTGCGCGGGGCGGGAAACGCCCCGGCCACCGCGGCCGTCGTCCTCAACGCCGCCGCAGCCTTCTACGTCGCCGGCGTCGCCCCGACGTTCGAGGACGGCGTTTCCGCCGCCACATCAGCCGTGAAATCAGGCGCCGGTCTCGCGGCCCTCCAACGGCTGCGCGCTGCGTTCTCACGCCCCAAGACCTGACGCGCTCCTCGGAAGTCCGCGCCTTTACTTCGTCGCGCCTTTTAGTCAGCTGCGCCGTCAGCCTTTAATAGCGACGAAGCACCCCGACCACGATCCCCTGAATCGTGATGTCATTCTCATGGACGTACATCGGCTGCATGGTCTCGTTGGCCGGCTGGAGGCGAATGCGCCCGTCGCGTTCCCGGTAGAACTTCTTTACCGTGGCCGATGACCCGTTGAGCATCGCGATCACCATCTCGCCGTTGTCGGCCCGCTGCCGCTCGTTGACCACGACGAAGTCGCCGTCGCGAATCTGTTCGTCGATCATCGAGTTGCCGCGAACGCGAAGGACGTAGTGGCTGCCGGACCGCCCGATGAGCGCCTCGGGAACAGTCAGCGTCTCGCCGTGCTCGAGCGCTTCGATCGGCACACCCGCGGCGACGGCGCCGAGCAGGGGGAGCTCGATGGCCCGTGGAGTCGCCTCGGTGGGGAGAATCTCGATCGCGCGACTCTCGTTGTAGCTTCGCTTGATGTAGCCCTTGCGCTCGAGGTTCGTCAGGTGCTCGTGGACCGTCGCGAGCGAGTTGTAATCAAAGTTCTCGGCGATCTCCTCGAAGCTCGGCGCAAAGCCGTTTTGCTCGGTGTAAGCCGTGAGGTAGTTTAGTATTTCGCGCTGGCGCTTCGTGAGCGGCATTGGACAGTGACCTGTTCAGTCGGGTTGAAGGTCTCATGGACCCGATTCACCGAAGAAGACCCGAATCCTACGATATCCGAATAGGTACCGAAGTGCAAGCGTCGACTGCTTGGACGGCCCCCGGGGGTACGCTCGGACGCCTCGTCGAGGAGGCGCGGCGTCGCGCCGACGCCTTGACCGGGCGCCGGAGCGAGCTCGAGCAAGCGGCCGCCGGCGTCGCCGATGCGGCGCCTTTCGGCGCGGCCCTCCGTCGGCGCGACGTGGCCGTCATCGCGGAAGTGAAGCGCCGGTCGCCCTCGAAGGGCTGGATCAACCCGGGAATGTCAGCCGTCGAGCAGGCCGCCGCGTACGCCGCGGGCGGCGCCGCGGCAATCTCGGTGTTGACGGAGCCCGATCATTTCGGCGGATCGGTCGATGACCTCGTCGCCGTTCGCGACCGAGTCGCGCTGCCGGTTCTCAAAAAGGACTTTCACGTCGACCCGATCCAGCTGCTCGAAGCGAAAGCGATCGGCGCGTCGGCGGCGCTGCTCATCGTCCGCGCGCTGTCGCCGGACTCACTCGTCGAGCTCGTTCGCGCCGCGGACGACCTCCAGCTCGAAGTCCTGCTCGAGGTGCGTGACCTCGACGAGCTTCAGCGCGCGATCGACGCGTCGTCGGCGAGCAGCGCCGCGACGACCATCGGGGTCAACAACCGCAATCTCGAGACGCTCGTGATCGACGCAGGCCGCGCCGAGGAAGTCATCGCGAGGATTCCGGCGCGGTTCGTCGCGATCTTCGAGAGTGGCGTCAGCCAGCGCGGGGACGTCGAGCGCGCGGCCAACGGCCATGCCGATGCAATACTCGTCGGCTCGGCGGTCTCGGCGGCGACGGATCCGTCGGCCGCCGTTCGCGGACTCACGAACGTGCCAAGGCAGCCACGTGTCGACTGAATCGGCGCGACCGGCGATCAAGTTCTGCGGGCTCACGCGCGCGGAGGATGCCCTCGCGGCGGCGGAGCTGGGCGCCTCGTACGTCGGGGTGATCTTCGCGGGCGGCCCTCGCCTGTTGACGGAGAATCGCGCGGCCGAGGTGTTGGCCGACGTGCCGCGCGACGTCGGCCGGGTCGGGGTCTTCGGCGATCAGGCGCCGGCGGAGATCGCGCGAATCGCGAGACGGCTGTCGCTGCGCGCGGTTCAGTTGCACGGCACGCTCGATCCGGCGCGTGTCGCCGAGATTCGCGCCGCCGTCGATGCCGAGGTGTGGCCGGTCATTCGCGTCTCGGGCGGCGAGCTGCCCGCCGGCGCGATGTGGATCATCTCCGATTCCAACATCCTGTTTTTCGACTCGTACGTTCCGAATTCGCCGGGAGGCTCGGGCGTCCCGTTCGACTGGAATGCGTTGGCGACGACGGTGCGATGGCTGCGCGAGGGAAAACGCGTAATACTGGCGGGAGGGCTGCGCGCGACCAATTTGCCTCAGGCGATCGCCGCGCTCGCCCCCGACGTCGTCGACGTGTCGTCGGGAGTGGAGTCGGCGCCCGGGATCAAGGATCACAATCAGATGCGTCTGTTCCGCGACGCAGCGGGGCCTGCTGGAAAATGACCGCGACGACGATCACTGAGACGCACGTGAGCGACCGGTTCGGCGTGTTCGGCGGACGATACGTCCCCGAGACGCTGATTCCCGCCATCGATGAGCTCGAGCGCGCGTACGATGAGGCGCGCGTGGACCCGTCGTTCGTCGCCGAGCTGGAAGAGATGCTGACGAACTACGTCGGGCGTCCGTCGGCGTTGACCGAAGCGCCGCGCTTTTCCGAGTACGTCGGGGCGCCGGTGTGGCTCAAGCGCGAGGATCTCAACCACACCGGCGCGCACAAGATCAACAACACGGTCGGCCAGTCGCTGCTCGCACGCCGCATGGGCAAGCGGCGCATCATCGCCGAGACCGGGGCGGGGCAGCATGGCGTCGCCACGGCGACCGTGTGCGCGCGCTTCGGGCTCGAGTGCGTCGTGTACATGGGCGAGGAAGACATGCGGCGCCAGGAGCTGAACGTCTTCCGCATGCGGCTCATGGGCGCCACGGTCGTCGGCGTGTCGAGCGGCACTCGTACGCTCAAGGACGCCACGACCGAGGCGATTCGCGACTGGGTGACGAACGTCAACGACACGTACTACATCATCGGATCGGTGGTCGGCCCGTCGCCGTACCCGCGTATGGTGCGCGATTTTCAGTCCGTGATCGGCCGCGAAGCGAAAGCGCAGATGCTGGAGCGCGCCGGCAGGCTGCCGAAGACGGTCGTCGCATGCGTCGGAGGGGGATCGAACGCGATGGGAGCGTTCCACGCATTCGTCGATGACGCCGCGGTCGAGCTGGTCGGCGTCGAGGCGGCGGGCGATGGCCTCGACACCGGGCGTCACTCCGCCTCTCTCGCTCGCGGCCGTCCGGGTGTCCTTCACGGATCCTTCAGCTATTTGCTCCAGGACGAGCACGGGCAGGTGTATCCCGCGCACTCGATCTCGGCCGGGCTGGACTACCCGGGGGTCGGACCCGAGCACTCGTACTTGAAGGATACCGGGCGCGCGACGTACGTCGCGGTTTCCGACCGCGAGGCTCTCGAAGGATTCGGCTTGCTGAGCCGTCTCGAGGGAATCATCCCCGCGCTCGAGACGGCGCACGCGGTAAGCTGGATCGCGTCGCAGCGCGGGCGATGGAAGCGCGACGAGCCGGTGCTGCTCTGCGTCAGTGGCCGCGGCGACAAAGACGTCGCGCAGGTGAGCGCGATGGGCATCCTGGAAAAGTGACGTCGCCCTCGTCGCCGCCGACCGCCGCGCTCACCACGGCGCCACGCGCGCCCGACACGGGCGAGCCGCCGTTCTCGCCGGCAGCCATCGAAGAGTGGCTGCGACTGATCGGGAAGGCCGGGCGCGCGCACCAGCTCTATCTGCCGAACAACCCGATCTACCGCGGCGCGATCGACGCGCTGCGCGCGGGATTCGGTCCGATCTGGAAAAACACCGACGAGTTCACACTCGCCGTCGGCGAGACGGATCTCCGGTGGTACGACGCGGTGGTGTCCGGCGAGTCGAACAGCGAGAAGAACGCCGACAACCTCGCGTGGCTGCTGTACAAGGACGGCCTTCGAGAGATCACGATCAGCAAAGGCTTCGAGGCATCGGAGGTCGTCAAGTTCCTCGAGGTCACGCAGCGCGCGCGCCACGCGCAGCCCGATGACGACGATCTGGTCGCGATGTTCTGGGAAGCGGACTTCGTGCACCTCAAGTACCGCTACATCGACCTCAGCCAGGACATGAGCGGCGCCGAGCCGGTCGACGGCACCGAGGTGCAACCGGCGTCGCCCGAGGAAATCGCCAACGCGGCGCACCAGCCGCCGCCCGAGACGAGCGTCGCATCGGTGGTCAACATGGCCGACTTCGACTCCACGCTCTACTTCCTGGACGAGCCGGAGATCGAATACCTGCAGGGCGAGATCGCGCGCGAGTATGCGCAGGATCTGCGCACGAACGTGATCGCGGCGCTGTTCGACATCGTCGACGGCCAAACCGATCCGGCGGTGCGCGCCGAGGCGATCGAAGACGTCCACACGCTGATGGCGTTTCTCCTCGTCGCGAGTCATTTCCGCGGCGCGGCGTTCGCGCTTCGCGAAGCGCAGGCAACGCTGGCGCGCGTGCAGGACATGGCCCCCGAGCACCGGCAGCGCCTCGCGGAGTTGCCGATTCGCCTCAGCGCGCCGGAGACGCTGGCCCAATTGCTTCAGGTGCTCGACGACTCGCCGGAGCTTCCGCCCGCCGCCGACCTCGAGGCACTGTTCGCCGAGCTGCAGCCGACGGCGCTCGCCACGGTGTTTCAATGGCTCAATCGGACGCGCAACGAGCGACTCCGTCCGGTGTTGGAGTCGGCCGCCGAACGACTGGCGTCCGCGAACACCGCGCAGTTGGTGAAGCTCATCGACTCGCCCGATTCCGACGTGTCGCTCGAGGCGATCCGTCGCTCGGGCGGACTCAAGGCGCAGGGAGCCGTCCCGCAGCTCGCGAAGGTGCTCGCCGGCGGCGACGTCGAGCGCCGTCAGGTGGCCGTTGGCGCGCTGGCGTCGATCGGTTCGCCCGGCGCGCTGCAGGCGCTCGAGCGCGCACTCGACGATGACGACCGCGAAGTGCGCGTCGGAGCGGCGCGCGCGTACGCGGCGCAGCCGCATCGTCCGGCCGCGGCGCGGCTCGAGGCCGCGGTGAAAGGCAAGGTGCGGAACGCCGACCTCACCGAGCGCATGGCCTTCTTCGAGGCATACGGGGCCGTCGCGGGCGAGGCCGGTATCGCGCTGTGCGACGGTATTCTCAACGGGCGAGGATTCCTCGGCCGTCGCGAGGACGATGAGCTGCGCGCCTGCGCGGCGATGGCCCTGGGCCGCATCGGATCGCCGGCGGCGCTCGAGGCGCTGCGGAAGGCGGCGGCCGAAAAAGACGTCATCGTGCGAAACGCCGTGACGCGCGCGCTGCGCGGCCAGACCGGAGCCACCCGATGACGGCGCCGGCACGCGCACCGGGCGCGTCCCCGCACGCCAGCGATTCGGTCAGCGACGCACAGGTCCGCCGCGCCGGGCGCAGCCTCATCTTCACTCTGTACGGCGCGCTGCGGGCGGTAAAGCTCTATCCCGTCGAAAACGCCGCGGTGCAAAAGGCACTCGCCGACGTGACCGCCCAGGCACGGTCGCTATTCGAGCTGGCCGGAGAGCTCGAGCTGCGCATGTCGGGCGAGTTCATCTTCGTGAACCAGACTCGCCTACGCCTCGACCTCGACAACTTCGCGAGCTTCAGCCACCTCCTCGCGTTGTTCCGCGGCGCCGGCATCGGCAGCATCACGCTCGAGCCAAAGGTCGAAGCCAAGGACTGGCTGATCTTTCTTTCGCTGTTGCAGACGCCGAGCGCGGACGATCCGGGGGCGCGGTTCGACCAGCTCATTCAAAAGCTCGCCGGCGCCGGCGTGACGGCGTTCACGCTCACGCCGCCGACCGATCACAACGACGACGACCTCGAGAAGAACAAAGAACGCGCGAAGCGCACCTACGCGCAGTCGGTCGCCGCGACGCGCGACCTCATGACATCGGTGCGCATGGGCGCCAGCGCGAACATCAAGAAGGTGAAGCGCGTGGTGCAGGGAATCGTCGATCAGATCCTGAACGAGGAGACCTCGCTCATCGGGCTGACGACGCTGCGCGACTACGACGAGTACACGTTCACCCACAGCGTGAACGTCTGCATTTTCTCCGTCGCACTCGGCAAGCGGTTGGGGCTTACCAAGCTCCAGCTGTACGACCTCGGCATGGCCGCGCTCTTTCACGACATCGGCAAGTCGCGCGTGCCGCAGGGATTGCTGACCAAAGCCGACGGCCTCACGGAAGCGGAATGGGTGCAGATGGCCGCCCACCCGTGGCTCGGCGTGTTCGCGCTCTTTCAGGTCCGCGGAATGCAGGAGCTGCCGTACCGCTCGATGGTCGTTGCGTACGAGCACCACATGAAGATCGACCTGAGCGGATATCCGCGGACGACGCACGCGCGGAAGATGGGCGTGTTCAGCAAGATCGTCGCGATCGCGGACAGCTTCGACGCGGCGACGTCGCGGCGCGTGTACCAGACGGTTCCATGGAGCCCGGCCGAAGTGATGCGCGAGATGCGCGACAATCCACGGCGCGGCATGGACGCCGTGATCCTCAAAGCGTTCATCAACCTGACCGGCGTGTACCCGGTCGGCACGCTGGTCGTCCTCGACACGTTCGAGCTGGCGATCGTGCACGCGGTCAATCCGATCGCGGACATGCTCTCGCGCCCGATCGTGCGCATCATCGCGGACGCGCTCGGCAACCTGTCGCATCCGGGCGTGCTCGCCGATCTGGCCGACCGAAACGCCGACGGCGTGTATCTTCGCACGATCATCAAGACCGAAGACCCACAACGGTATGGCATCCGGATTGGCGACTATTTCGTCTGACGTCATAGCCCGTCGGTTCGCCGAGCTTCGCGCGCGGAACCGGCGGGCGCTGGTTCCGTACATCACGGCGGGATATCCCGACGAGGCTCGAACCATCGAGCTGATGCGCGGCCTCGAGGACGCCGGCGCCGATGTCATCGAGCTTGGCCTGCCGTTCTCCGACCCCATGGCCGACGGTCCGGTGATCCAGGCGAGCTCCCAGCGCGCGCTCGAGCTTGGAATGAACTTCGACAGGCTGCTCGACCTCGTCGGGCAGGCGAACGTGCGCATTCCGCTCGTGCTGTTCAGCTATCTCAACCCGATTCTCGCCGCGGGCGACGACGCACTCGTTCGCGCGGCGCAGGCCGGGATGAGCGGGTTGTTGCTGACCGATCTCCCGGTGGGGGCCGACCCGGAACGCGAAGCGCGCATCGGCGAGGGACCGCTCGAGTTCATCCGGCTCGTCGCGCCGACGACGCCGCTCGAGCGCATGCGAGAGATCGGCGAACACGGGCGTGGCTTCGTCTACCTCATCAGCCGGCTCGGCGTGACGGGCGCGCGCGACGATTTGCCCGCCGAGCTTCCGGCGACGGCTCGACGGCTCCGTGAAGCGACGTCGCTCCCCGTGTGCGTGGGCTTCGGCGTGTCGCGTCCGGAGCAGGCGGCGCGCGTCGCGGGAATCGCCGACGGCGTCGTCGTCGGCAGCGCGATCGTCCGCGCGGCCGGAGAAACCGTTTCACAGGCGGTCGCTCTCGCGGCGTCGCTGCGCGCGGCGATCGACGCCGCGTGATTCGCCGCGCTGGCAAGACCGCGCCTTCCGGCGGCGCGTCCGACGTGGAGATCACGCTCCACGCGATGCGTTTCCACGGGCTCGTCGGCATCCTGCCGCACGAGCGCGACATTCCGCAGCCGATCGAGATCGATCTCACCGTGACGGTGGCGCCCGGAGAAGGCGTGATCGACTATCGCGAGCTCTACGCGCTCGCCGCGAACGCCGTGGTCGGCCAGACGAGCTTCCTGGAAGGACTCGCCGCGCGCGTCGCCAAGTCGGCGCTCGACCACTCGCCGCGGATTCGCACGGCGCGCGTGGCGGTGCGCAAACCGCACGTCGCCCTTCCGGGGCCACTCGCGTACGCCGAGGTGGTCGTCGAGCGGCGAGCCGATGCGTGACGTGGCGTACATCGCGCTGGGCTCGAATCTCGGCGACCGCGACGAGCATCTGGCGCACGCGCGAGACGCCCTGGCTCAGCTGCCGTCCAGCCGCGTGGTCGCCGAGTCTTCGATCGAGGAGACCGCTCCACTCGGCCAATTCGATCAACCGATGTACCTGAACCAGATGGTGGCGCTCGAGACGTCGCTGACGCCCCGCGAACTGCTGGACGGATTGCAGGCGATCGAAGAGCGAGAGGGTCGCACGCGGCATCGTCGTTGGGATTCTCGCACGCTCGATCTGGACATCGTGTGCTTCGACGCACAGACAGCGAGCGATCCCGACCTCGAGATTCCGCATCCGGGGTTGGCGAATCGAGCGTTCTGGCAACGTGAGCTCGCCGAGCTCCGGGAGAAGCGATGACACGGCAAGCCAGCGAGTCGCGCCTCGCGATGCCGGGGTGGGCCTGCGTGACGGAGAAGCGAATGGGGCACATCGCCCGCGTGGTCGGATTGTTGATGCGCTGGGCGGACGAGCTCGAGATCGCCGAGAGCGAGCGCCAGACGTGGTACGACGCGGGACTGCTGCACGACGCGTTGCGCGACGCGCCGGAAGCCGATCTGCGGCGGCTCTCCGCCGACGAGACGCGCGAGGAAGAGTTGCTTCATGGACCGGCCGTGGCGAACCTGCTCGAATCGCAGGGCAACACGAACGCGCCGCTGCTCGAAGCGGTGCGTTATCACACCGTCGGCTCGCCGCATTGGGATCGCACGGGACGGGCGCTCTACATGGCTGATTTCCTCGAGCCGGGCCGCGGGTTCTTGAAGAGCTACCGCGCGTTTCTCGCCGTGCAGGTGCCGCACGATTTCGACGGCGTGTTCCGCCAAGTGCTTCGCACGCGGCTGGAGCACGCGCTTCGCGAAGGGTTCACGCTCTTTCCCGAAACGGTGGGGTTGTGGAACGAAGTTCGATGAGCCGCCGCTGGATCGTCGCCGGCGTCGCGGTCTTGATGGCAATCGGCGCGGGCGGGGTCGCGCTCTCGCGGTCCAATACGTCCAGTTCTCCGCCGACAACTCCCACGCGAGCGGGCGTCGTCGCGCCGGAAAGCGTTCGCGTCCGCGTGCAGGTCCTCAACGGCACGCGCGTACGCGGACTCGCGCACCGAGCGACGACCCTGCTCAGGGGCCGCGGCTTCGACGTCGTCGAAACGGGCACGTCGAGCAAGCAAACGGACACGACGCTCGTGATCGACCTGTCGGGACACCCGGAATGGGCGAAGCGCGTCGCTGCGTTGTTCGCGCCGGCGCGCATTCAGACGCGCCCGGACAGCTCACGCTACCTGGATGTCGCCGTCGTGCTCGGGGCGACGTGGCGTCCGCCGGCCGAGGCGCTCCACCCGTAGCTGTCCGCACGCCGCGGCGATGTCCACGCCGCGACTCTTTCGAACCGCGACCTCGACGTCCGCATCGCGCAGCTCTCGCGCGAACGCGCGAATGCCGTCGGGGCTCGTCGGGGTGAAGCCGCGCGCGCCGCCCGGGTGCAACGGGATCAGGTTGACGAACGCGCGGCACTCGCGGGCCAGCGCCGCGAGCTGGATCGCGTGCTCCGGTCCGTCGTTCACGCCGCCGAGCATCACGTACTCGAACGTCACGCGCCGGTCGAAGACTTTGGCCGCGCGAATGACGTCGGCGAGCGGATACTTGGTGTTGATCGGCATCAGCTCGCGACGCAGCGAATCGCTCGGCGCGTGGATCGAGATCGCGAGGCGAAACTGTTCCGGACGTTCACCGAGCGCGACGATCCCCGGCAGCACGCCGACGGTGGAGATGGTGATGTGGCGCGCGCCGATTCCCTGACCGGCTGGATCGTTGAGGAGCGTGAGGGCGCGGTCGACCGCTTGCCAATTCATGAGCGGCTCGCCCATGCCCATGAACACGACGTTGGTGATGTCGATCGGCGGATCGAGCAGTCGCATCTCGCGGACTTGGCCGGCGATCTCGAACGTCGAAAGGTTCCGGCTGAACCCCATCGCCCCCGTCGCACAGAACGCGCACTGCAGCGCGCAGCCGGCCTGCGACGAGATGCACAACGTGACGCGGTCGCCTTCGGGAATGGCGACACTTTCGATCGCTTCGCCGTCGGCGAGACGGAAGAGAAACTTCTCGGTGCCGTCCGACGACTTCTGCCGCGCCGCAATCTCGAGGCGCGGCAGATCGAACGACTCGGCCAGCTTCTCACGCAGCGCCTTGGGGAGCTCGGTCATCTGATCGAACCTCGGCGCGGGATTCACCCAGAGTCGTCGGGCGATCTGGGCCGCGCGGTACTTGGGCTCGCCGTTGCGCTCGAGAAACGCCGACAGCGCCGCCTGCGCCGCGGCCGGCGTGAGGTTCAACAGGTTCACCCGCGATTCGGCGGGCGAAGAAGGATTCGGGGAGCTCGTCGTCATCGGATGGAGCGGGTCACGAGAAACTGGTAGTTCGCGCCGAGGCCCGCCGCGCCGTCTTCGCGCGCCACGGCCACCAAGTACGATGCATAGCGAAGTCCCACGGCTAGCCGCAGCCGGCGGTCTTGGTCGCCGAACGCGCTCGTCCAATCGAACCCGCCGCTGACATTGAGCCACCGGTAGTCGACGCTCGTGAACACATAGTCGTCGCGCCCTCTCGATTGAGTGACCGACGCCGAGTAACCCGCTCGCACGACCGTCGAATCACGGCGAAACACCGGAGCGTCGACAGCCGCCATGAACGTCGCCGCCTCATCCGACTTGGCGCTCAGTAGAAAGGTCGACGCGGCGCCGCGCAGCGGCGTGCCGAGAATTCTGTCGACGATCACGCCACCGTCGAGAGAAAACGCGCCTCCGTTGTCCTGATCGACCGTCGCCCAGCGATACCGCGCGGCCAGCCCCGCCGACCAGATGCCCAAACTCGAGCCGCGGCGAGTCATCGCCAGTCCGGCCGACAAAAGACTGGTGCCGTAGGGAATCTCGCCGCCGATCGACTGCGGGTCGCTCTCGGTGTGAATGATGTCGCTGACCGAGGCCTGAGCGAATGACATCGCCGCCGAGAGTCCGGGTCGAATCCTGTACTCCGCGCCGATCATTCCGAGTTGAGCACCTTGATTCTGCGGCGTCGTGAGGCCGGCGAGCCCGATGTCCGCGCGCGCGCTGGAATCAGCGGCTCGGCTTGCCGGATTCCAGAGACTTGCCGGCATGCGAGTGCTCAACGCCGGGGCGTCGGCGAGCAGGCCGAGGGGGAACTCGAGGAGGTCGCGCGCTGGGACTCGTTGGGCCGCCGCGGGCGCCGAGACGAGCACTGAAGCGAGCGCGGCGAAGGTCAAGCGCGACATATACTTGAGGTTAGTGGGGCGCGCGCGGACGGTCAAGCAAAATCACTACCGTCCGGGGCCCGCGGGCCCTACATTCCGAGGACTGGAATGAACCACACGACGAAGCAGAATCTGCTTCTCGCCCCGCACGATCCGGACGACGGGGCTTGGGCCGCGACATCGCCGACACGCGTCGACGACGCGTCGTGACGATCGCCCCCCCTCAGCCTCCGGCGCGCTCGACTTCGCGGCGCGACGTCGACGCGGCTGCCGCTCCGACGACTCACTCTTCGATGAACGACAACCATCTCGCAACGACCCTGCGCACGCATTTGTGCGGAGCGCTCCGCGCCTCCGACGTGAGCCAGCGTGTGCGCCTCGGCGGTTGGGTCCACCGCAATCGCGACCTCGGCGGACTCACGTTCGTCGATCTGCGCGATCGCGCGGGAATCGTGCAGGTGTCGTTCGATCCGAAGCACTGCGCGCAGGAGGTCTGCGCGGCGGCGGCGGCGCTCGGGCCCGAGACGGTCGTCGTCATCGAGGGCGAAGTCGTCGCGCGTCCCGAAGCGATGAAGAACCCGGAGCTCGACACGGGTGAGGTCGAGGTGCGCGGAACCACGTTGACGATCGTCGGCCCGGCCACGCCGCCGGCGATTCCCGTGGCTCGCGCGCGCAACGAGAATCTCGCCGCGGAAGAGCTGCGCCTGCGACACCGGTTCCTCGACCTGCGCCGTCCCGAGCTGCAGGAGAACATCATCCTGCGCCACCGGCTGATGCAGGCGACGCGGCGCTATTTGAGCGAGAGCGGCTTCTTCGAGATCGAAACGCCCATTCTCACGAAGCCGACGCCCGAAGGGGCACGCGACTATCTGGTGCCGAGCCGCGTGCACGCCGGCGAGTTCTACGCGCTTCCGCAATCGCCGCAGCTGTACAAGCAGCTGCTCATGGTCTCGGGGTTCGACCGCTACTTCCAGATCGCCCGCTGTTTCCGCGACGAGGATCTGCGGCAGGACCGACAGCCGGAGTTCACGCAAATCGACATCGAAGCGTCGTTCGTTCAGGCGGAGGACATTCTGCGTCTGAGCGAGGGGCTCGTTGGTGCTCTATGGCGCGAGGCGGGCTTCGAGATTCCAGTGACGTTCCCCCGGATGACGTACGCCGAGGCGATGGACCGCTACGGGTCGGACCGGCCGGATACGCGGTATGGCCTGGAGATCTTCGATGCGAGCGACGTGTTCCGCGCGACGGACTACGCCATCGCCAAGGCCGCGCTCGACGCCGGAGGACGCGTGCGCGGCATTCGCGTGCCCGGCGGCGCGACGCTGTCGCGCAAACAAGTCGACGAGCTCGAAGGCGAAGCGAAGAAGGCGGGCGCCGCTGGACTGCTGCGGCTCAAATTCGTCAACGGCGCGCTCGACGGGCCGGTCGCGAAATTCCTTCCCGAAGGCGCGAACCAGCAGCTCAGCCTCGCCGAGGGTGAGCTCGCGCTCTTCGTCGCCGGACCGGATCGCGTGTCGAACCCGGCGCTCGATCGCGTGCGGCAGGACGTCGCGCGACGGTTGAATCTCGTTCCGGATTCCGTGCTGAGTTTCTTGTGGGTGATGGATTTTCCGATGTTCGAGCGTGATCCGGTCACGGGCGCGCTTGGCGCGGTGCATCATCCGTTCACGTCGCCGATGCCCGCCGACGTGCCGCTGCTCGACAGCGCGCCGGAACGCGCGCGGGCGCAAGCGTACGACTGCGTGCTGAACGGCACGGAGCTCGGCGGCGGCAGCATTCGTATCAGCGACCCTCGTCTCCAGGGGCGGATCTTCTCGCTGCTCGGCATCGACGAGGCGACGGCCGCCGCGCGATTTGGATTCCTGCTCGAGGGGCTGCGCGCGGGCGCGCCGCCTCACGGCGGCATCGCGTTCGGCTTCGACCGGATCGCGATGCAGCTGGCGCATGCCGGTTCATTGCGCGACGTCATCGCGTTCCCGAAAACGACGGCCGCGCGCGCACTGTTCGAGGGCGCTCCTTCGCCGGTGCCGGCGGAGGACCTGACCGAGCTTCACATCACAGTGACGGACACCAAGGCGTGACCGACGGCGTGGTGACCGAGCGCCTTTCCACCGAGGGTGCCGACCCGCTCACGCTGGCGGGCGTCAACGACGGCAACCTCGTCGAGCTCTCGCGCGTCACCGGCGCGCGAGTGACGTTGCGCGGCGACACGCTCACGATCTCGGGGTCCGCCGAGCTGGTGTCGCGCGCGAGTGGAATCGCGCACCGGATGATCGAGGCGGCGCGCCAGCATCGCGACCTGACCCCCGACGACATCCTGCGCTTCGGCGACTTGGTGGATCGTCACGAGGACGAATTCGAGACGCCGGCCGGACCGCAAGGCGGCAACGGCACTCGCATCGCGCTGCCCGGCGTGCGCCGCGTCATTCAGCCGAAGACGCCCGGGCAGACCGAGTACCTGCGAATGATCCAGGACAACGACATCGTCGTCGGGATCGGACCGGCGGGAACGGGCAAGACTTATCTCGCCGTCGCCGCGGCCGTCGACGCGCTGGCGCGAAAACGCGTGCGGCGCATCGTCCTCGCGCGGCCCGCGGTCGAAGCGGGGGAGAACCTCGGATTTCTTCCCGGCGACATGCAGGCGAAAATCGACCCGTACCTGCGCCCGCTCTACGACGCGCTCGACGACATGATGCCGTTCGAGCGGGTGCAGAAGGCGCTGGAGCAGCGTGTGATCGAGGTCGCGCCGCTCGCCTTCATGCGCGGACGGACCCTCGGCGACGCGTTCGTCATCGTCGACGAGGCGCAGAACGCCACGACGATGCAAATGAAAATGCTGCTCACGCGTCTTGGCGTGAACTCGCGCATGGTGATCACGGGCGACAAGACACAGGTCGATCTGCCGAAGCGCGAGGATTCGGGGCTCATGCAAGTCGAGCGAATCCTGCCGGGCATCGACGGGATCGGGTTTCACTATTTCACGGAGCTGGACGTGGTTCGCCACCGCCTCGTCCGCGACATCGTTCGCGCGTACGCGGCCGACAGTCAGGTTTGATCGCGCGTGTGCCCCCACCCACCACGCGTTCGAGCGTGAGCCTCGACGTGGACGTGTCCACGTCCGGCGTTCGCTCGCCCGTCGCGGCGGCGAAGCTCGCCGCCGCCGCCCGGGCCGTTCTGCGGACGGAGCGTGTGCGTAACGCGCTCGTTTCCGTGACGCTCGTCGATCGCCCGGCCATCGCGCGAATGAATCGCACGCACCTCGGGCACCGCGGCGCGACCGACGTGATCTCGTTTTCGTTTTCGCGCGCGTCCACCCGCGACGCGGTGATCGGCGACGTGTACATCGCGCCGGACGTCGCGCGCGCGAACGCGGCGGCCCGCGGCGTGCCGGTGCGAGAGGAGATCCTCCGGCTCGTCGTGCATGGAACGCTGCACGTGCTTGGCCATGACCATCCGGAGGGGGCGACGCGCGAACGGTCGCCGATGTGGCGAAAACAGGAGCGGATCGTGCGGCGCCTGACGCGCACCGGGGCACGCCGATGATTGTCGAGATCGCGGCGTGGATCGTCGGCGCGGTGGCGACGCTCGTCGCGTCGGCGTGCGCCGCCGCGGATTCCGCGCTCCTCGTGTCGCACGTTTCGGAGACGGCCACCGTGTGGGACGCGGAATTCGCCGACCGCGAGCGCGACCACCGCGCGCTGTCGATGGCCCGCGTGCTGGCGTACGTCGTCGCGGGCGCGGCGTTCGCCCAAGCGCTGCGACTTCCGCTCGCGTCTTTTCCAGTCCGATTCTTCGCGATCGTCATCGCGGCAATGCTCGTGTGCATCGTCGCCGAAGGCATGGGCCCCGCGATCGGCGAGGCCGACGCGGAGGCCAGCGTGCCGCGCTTCGAGCCGCTCACTCGATTCGTCAGCGTGATTCTGAGCCCGGCCGTGACGCTCGGCCAGCTCATCGACCGCGCGCTCCACGTCGTGATTCCCCCCGCGCCGCCAGACGACGAGGACCGTGAGACGTCCGCCGAGCAGTTCCGAGAGGTCGTCGCCGCGGAGGCGGAAGTCTCGTCGGCCGAGGAGGAATTGATCCACGGCGTCTTTTCGCTCGGCGAGACCGAGGTGCAGGAGATCATGGTCCCTCGCGTGGACATGGTCGGCATCGAAGCCGAAACACCCTGGTCCGAAACGCTGGACCGTATTCGCAGCTCGGAGCACGCGCGATTGCCGGTGTTCCGCGAGACGATCGACGACATCGTCGGGATTCTCTACGCCAAGGACGTGCTGCCGGCCATCGTCGCCGACGAGGAGCCGACGAACGGTTGGGGCTCGCTGGTGCGCCGGGCGACGTTCATTCCCGTCTCCAAACGGATCGACGCGCAGCTTCGCGAGTTTCAGGCGAGCCGTACGCATATCGCCATCGTCAGCGACGAATACGGCGGCACGGCGGGGCTCATCACCATCGAGGACATCCTCGAGGAAATCGTCGGCGAGATCCGCGACGAGTACGACGTCGAGGAACCGCCGATCGAGCAGCAGGGCGCCGACCGGTTCTGGGTGAGCGGCAACGTGCCGATCGACGAGTTGGCCGAGCGTCTCGAGACCGATTTCGGCGTCGAGGACGTCGCCACCGTCGGCGGGTTGGTGTACGCCCTCTTTCGCCGCGTGCCGCGGTCGGGCGAGTGGTTGGCGCACTCCGGGTTTCGCGTCGTGGTCGAGCGCGTTCGACGCCGCCGCATCGAGCGCGTGTACTTCGAGCGGCTCGAGGCCCGCCACGCGGCGGAGATCGAATGACGCTCACGCTGCCGCTTCTCGTCGCGCTCGGTGTCGTGGCGTTGCTGACGGGCGGCGGTACGGCCGTGCGTCTCGTGAGCCGGATCTGGCTGCGCCACTGGGCCGAGCGGCGTCTGCGCGGGTCGGTCGCGGCCGTGACGTATCTCGAGCGTCCGCATCGATTGCTCACCGCCGCGGGCGCGGGCGTTGCGCTCACCCTCGTCGTCGCCGGCGTGTTGATCGGCATGAGCGGGCAGGGCGCCGGCGTACTTCTCGCGGCGACCGTGTTCGCCGGTCTCGTTGTGCTCGCGGGACAGCTCGTGCCCCGCGCGATCGCGCGTCGATGGCCCTCGGCGGTCGCCGCGGCCACGCTGCCCGAGCTGCGGTTCGCGGACATGGTCACGATGCCGCTCGTCGCAACCGGACGAGCCGCCGCGCGGCTCGTCGTGCGCGCCGTGCCTCCGGTTCCAACGCTCGAAGTGCGCGACCCCATCCAGGAATTGCTGCGCGAGGGTGAGCTCGAGGGCATCGGCGAGCGCGAAGAGATCGCGATCATCAGCGGCGTCGTGGAATTCAGCGGGAAGGTGGTGAAGGAGGTGATGACGCCACGATCGGACATGTTCGCGCTTCCGGACGGCGTCGATCCGAGAACTCTCGCCGCGCAGATCGCGCAGTCGCGCTACAGCCGCGTGCCGATCTACCATGGGACGCTGGACCAAATCATCGGCATGGTCCACGCGTTCGATGTGATCAAGGCCCACGGCGACGATCCGCCGCGCCTTCGTCCCGTCGCGTTTTCCGCTCCCGGCGCTCCCTGCAACGAGCTACTGTTTCGCATGCTCCGCGAGCGACTTCACTTCGCCATCGTACGCGACGAATCGGGCCACGCACTCGGTCTCGTCACACTCGAGGATCTCCTCGAGGAGTTGGTCGGCGACATCCGCGACGAGCACGACGAGCCCGAGCCGCCGCGCGCCCCCCCGAAACCGAGCGGAGCGTGACGACCGTTCCGGCGGTCGATCGACGCGCGCGGCTGCTCGCGGATTTCGACGCTGGACACAAGGCGGCGCTCGCGCGCGTCGTGAGCGTCGTCGAAAACCACCGGCCCGGGTTCGACCGCGTTTTGGCGGCACTGCACGCGCGCGTTGGTCATGCGCGGCGCATCGGCATCACCGGACCGCCGGGCGCGGGCAAGAGCACGCTGACGGTCCACCTCGCGCGCGCGTATCGAGAGGCTGGGCTCTCCGTGGGAATCGTCGCCGTCGATCCGACGTCTCCATTCACCGGTGGCGCGCTGCTCGGCGACAGAATTCGCATGGAGGCGGTCGCGCTGGACCCGGGAGTCTTCATTCGATCCATGGCCACTCGCGGCTCGCTGGGCGGACTCGCCGCGGCGACGCGCGAAGTCGCCGACGTGCTCGACGCCTTCGGTCTCGATCGCATTCTGATCGAAACGGTGGGCGTGGGGCAGAGTGAGCTGGACATCGCGCGGACCGCGGATACGAGTGTGGTCGTGCTCGTTCCGGAGTCGGGCGACTCGATTCAGACGCTCAAAGCCGGCTTGATGGAGATCGCCGACGTCTTCGTCGTGAACAAATCGGATCGGCCGGGCGCGGATCGACTTCGTAATGAGCTCGAGCTGATGCTGGGGCTGAGGCACGGGGCAACGATGCGCAACGTGCCGGCGCACCACGGTGTGGACCTGTCCATGAATCCGCGGCGCGCCGCGCGCGCCGCAGCGCGCGAAGACAATGCGGAACACTGGACGCCCCCGGTGATTCGAACCGTTGCATCCAACGGGGAGGGGATCGCCGAGGTCGTCGAGGCGACCGACCGGCACCGGGGCTATCTTGAAAAGAGCGGGACGCTCGGCGCGCGCCGCCGGGCCCGGTTGCGCGATCGCGTGAAGGACGTCGTTGAGATGCGGGTGCGCAGCCGTATCTGGACCGACGCCGGCACCAACGCGTGGTTGGATGATCAGTTGGGTGCGCTGGAGGCCGGCACGACGAATCCGTTTGCCGTCGCGGACGAGCTGCTGGCGCGCAGCGTGAACCTTCTAACGCGGAACGAGTCATGACGTCGACGCGAGATTTCACCGACCGCACAGCGGACGACCGAGAAGAGCTCGATCGTTTGCGCGCCGAGGTCGCCGAGTGGCGGCGTCGCTACGAGGCCGGCGAGCTGCGCGACATCGCTTTCGTCAACTCGGCGCGCGAAGTCGAGGCGCTGTATACGGCCCTGGACGCCGATCCCCAGACGGCGGAGAGCCTCGGCGTTCCCGGCGCGTACCCGTTCACGCGCGGCATTCACCCGACCGGGTACCGCGGCAAGCTGTGGACGATGCGTCAGTTCGCCGGCTTCGGCAGCGCCCGCGACACGAATGCGCGCTTCAAGTTCCTCCTCGAGCACGGGCAGACGGGCCTTTCGACGGCGTTCGACTTTCCAACGTTGATGGGCTACGACTCCGACCATCCGCGCTCGCTCGGTGAAGTCGGCAAGACCGGCGTCGCGATCTCGAGCCTCGCCGACATGGAGGTGCTGTTCGACGGCATTCCGCTCGACCGTGTGTCGACGTCGATGACGATCAACGGGCCGGCGATCATCATCTGGGCGTTTTACGTGGCCGCGGCGGAAAAACAGGGCGTGTCCGCGGACAAGCTGCGCGGCACGATTCAGAACGATATCCTCAAGGAGTACATGGCGCAGCACGCGTGGTGCTTCCCGATCGAGCCCGCGCTGCGTCTGATCGTCGACTGCTTCGAGTGGGGCGCGAAGAGCGCGCCGCTCTGGAACACGATCTCCATCTCCGGCTATCACATTCGCGAAGCCGGCGCGACGGCCGCGCAGGAGTTGGCGTTCACGCTCGCCGACGGCTTCACGTACGTCGAGCGCGGCATCGAGCGCGGCTTGGACGTCGACGACTTCGCGCCGCGGCTGTCGTTCTTCTGGGACATTCACAACGATTTCTTCGAGGAGATCGCCAAGCTCCGCGCGGCGCGCCGCATCTGGGCGCGCCACATGAAGGAGCGGTACGGCGCGCGCAGTCCGCGGTCGTGGATCATGCGATTCCACTCGCAGACGGCCGGCGTGACGCTCACGGCGCAGCAGCCGATGAACAACGTCGTGCGCGTCGCCTACCAGGCGCTCGCCGCGGTTCTGGGCGGCACGCAGTCGCTCCACACGAACTCGATGGACGAGACGCTCGCGCTGCCCACCGAGGAAGCCGTGCAGGTCGCGTTGCGCACGCAGCAGGTCCTCGCGTACGAGACCGGAACGCCCAACGTCGCCGATCCGCTGGGCGGCTCGTACTACATCGAGGCGCTCACCGACCAGCTCGAGCGCGAGGCCGAATCGTTGTTCGAGGAGATCGAACAAGTCGGCGGCGTCGTGCGCGGTCTCGAGACGGGTTGGTTCCAGCGCAAAATCGCCGAGTCGGCGGCGCGCCAGCAGTGGGAGATCGAGCAGCATCGGCGCGTGATCGTCGGGGTCAACGAATTCGTGACCGACGAGCCCGAGCTGAGCATTCCGATTCTCAAGGTCGGCGCGGACGCCGAGGCGTCTCAGCGCACGTCGATGGCCAAGCTGCGCGCGGCGCGCGACAACGCGTCGTGCGAAGAGGCGCTCGCCCGGTTGCGCACCGCGGCGAAGGGAACGGAAAATGTCTTCCCGTTCATCCTCGAGTGCGCGCGGCGTTACTGCACGCTCTATGAGATTCGCGCGGCGATGGAAGAAGTCTTCGGCGCGTACCGGGAGCCGGTCTTTTTCTAAGCACCGCCGGGCGCGGCGCGCGGCTTACACCACCTGATCGAAGTGCTGCGCGATGCGCTTTCGCATCGACGCGTCGGGCAAGCTGGTCGGCGGTCGCCAAAGGGACCGGCAATGTCGTGCTCGGCGCGCGCTCAATTGTCGTTGTCCCGGCGCTCGTTCCGCAACGCCGCCTCGAAGACGAGCTGAAATAGGACCAAAGTCGTATCGTCATGCCCGAGCCCGGCCGCTTACGCTTACCTCTCTCCGCGTACGGGTAAGCTCCGACGTCGATGATCGAAAAGCCTGTGAGCGCGCCTTCATCCGGCGCCGCGCCGCTCGGGCTTTGGCGCGGAATGTTGCTGTTTGCGCCGATCGCGATCCTCGGCAATTTCGTCGGCCCGTGGATGCGCTACCCGGAGCTCGGGAGCGCCGTCGTCTTTCCGCCGTACGCGGCGCTCACGGCGGCGCTGCTCCTCTCGCCAAAGCGCCACTGGGGCTGGTACGTCGTGGTCCACGTGGCGGCGCACACGTTCGCGTCGTGGCCGCATTGGAGTCTGTCGTGGGTCCTCGTCTCGGACGTCGCCAACCTCGCGCGTTCGTTCACCGCCGTCGCGTTGTTGCGCTGGGCGTTGAGGGGGCAGCTCCGGTTGAACGACGTCGACAGCCTCGCGCGCTTCGCGCTCGCCGCGGTGCTCATCGCTCCGATGGTCGGCGCGACGATCGGCGCGGCGAATGTTGTGCTTCACGGAGCGTCGGCCGGCTACTGGCGCTCGTGGGGCGAATGGTTTCTCTCGAATGCGCTCACGGGGCTCACGCTGCTCCCGGCGTTCGTACTCGGCGGGGCCGCTCTCGCCAAACGACGCGATCACCGCGTGAGCCACGCGCGCGCGGCGGAGGGCGCCGTGATCGCCGCCGGGCTCATACTCAGCGGATCGCTCGCGTTCGTCATCGCCGCCGGCAGCCGGTGGCAGCTCGCGCTTCTGCTCTACGCGCCGATCCCCGTGTTGATCTGGACCGCCCTCCGTTTCGGAACGGGAGCGGTGGGCCTCGGCCTCAGCGCGATCACGTTGGTGGCCATCTGGAGCGCGGATCGAAGAACGGGCCTCTTCGCCTCCACGACGGCCGATGAGAACATTCTCGTTCTCCAGCTGTTCGTGCTCCTCACGGCGATTCCGGTATTGTGCATCGCGGCGGTCGGCGGAGCGCGACGCACCGTGGTGCAATTGCATCGCGCGCTCCTCGCATCGCTCCACGACCATGTCGCCATTCTCGACGCGCAGGCCGTCGTCGTCGAAGTGAACGAGTCGTGGCGGCGTTTCGCGGATACGCCGGCCGCGGGCGCGTTCGACCGGGTCGGCGTCGGCGGGAGTTACCTCAACGCATGTCGCGCCGGGGCAGAGCGGGGCGACCCGATCGCGGCGCGCGCGCTCGCGGCCGTGACGCGGGTGTTGGCGCGCGAGGTGACGCGCGTCGAAGTGGAATACGACCACGCGGCGGGCGGGCGCCGATACGCCCTGAGCATCGAAGCGTTGGAGCGCGGCGACGGAGGCGCGGTCGTCACCCGGTCGGACGTAACGCCGCGCCGCGAGGCGCAGGTGGCGATGGACGAACAGCGCCGCGAGCTGTCGCACCTGGCGCGCGTCACGGCGTTGGGGCAGCTCTCGGGCGCGCTCGCCCACGAGCTCAACCAGCCGCTGACGTCGATTTCGAACAACGCGGAAGCGGCTCGGCATCTGCTCAGACGCCGTCCCGTCGACCTGCCCGAGATCGACGCCGCGCTCGGCGACATCCTGGCAGAGGATCGCCGCGCCGCTCAAGTGATTCGGCGTCTGCGCGCCCTGTTGCGTCGCGGCGAGGCGCGCGTTCTCCCGCTCGACGCCGGCGAGCTCGTGACCGAAGTCGTGGAGCTGTCGCACGCCGAATTGATCACGCGCGGCGTGGCCGCGAACTCGGTCATCGGGGGGGATCTTCCGCCGGTGCTCGCCGACCGCGTACAGCTCCAGCAGGTGCTGCTCAATCTGGTTCTCAACGCGTGCGAAGCCATGGAGCCGGTCCGGCCCCACTACCGGCGTTTGTCGGTGATCGTGGTGCAGGAGGGGAGCCACGTTCGATTCTCGGTGCGAGACTCGGGAACGGGAATCCCCGCGCACCTGGTCGACCACCTCTTCGAGCCGTTCGTGACGTCCAAGCGCGAAGGACTCGGATTGGGCCTCTCCATCTCGCGAACGATCGTCGCGGCCCATGGCGGGCGCATGTGGGCCGAGAACAACGCCGATGGCGGCGCGACCGTACACTGTTTGTTCCCCGCCGCCGCGCGCGATGCCGTCGCGGAAACGCCCGAATGCCAGGACGATGTGGCGCAGACCGCCGCCGACATCGCCATCTCCGCCTAGGCCATGACGAAGCCCCGTGTCTCGGTCGCCATCGTCGACGACGAAGAGTCGGTCCGCACGAGCTTGCGGCGCCTCTGCCGCGCGCTCGGACTCGATGCCGCGGTGTTCGCGTCCGGGCCCGAGCTGATCGAACATCTCGACGCGGGCGCACCGTCGCCGGACTGTTTGCTGCTCGACGCCCACATGCCGGACATGACCGGCCTCGAGGTCCTGCAGCTCCTCACCAGTCGCGGAAAGCGGTTTCCCGTCCTCGTCTACACCGCCGATGACGCGGCCGAGGCGCAGGCCCGCTACCTTGCCGCCGGCGCCGCCGACTATCTGAGAAAACCGCTCGGGAGCGACGAATTGTTTGCCGCCGTCACGCGCGCGGTGGGTGGCGGCGAGCTGCTCGCGCCGACTCTCGCGCCGATTACGTCGGTGGTCGAATCCTCCCACTGAGCCATCGTGGCCCCCGCTAGCTTGCGCGCAATGTCGAGCGCGAACTGGTGGGCCGACTATTTCGATTCACAATACCTGCTCGAGTACGAGCCGCTCTTTTCGCCGGAGCGGGATCGCGCGGAGGTCTCGCGTCTCATCGACATACTCGGGTTGCCGTCGGGCGCTCGGATTCTCGACGTGCCGTGCGGCCAGGGGCGACACGCCCACCTCCTCGCCGAGGCGGGCTTCGACGTCGACGGATACGACTACTCGGCGGAGCTTTTGGATCGGGCGCGCAAGCGCGGAACTTCGTCGCGGCTTCGCTATCGCCGAGGCGACATGCGCTCGCTTCCCACCGCGTGGACCGGCCGGTTCGAGGCCGTGCTCAACCTCTTCACCTCGTTCGGATTCTTCGCCGAGCCCGCGGATGACCGGCGCGTGCTCGCGGAGTTCGCCCGCGTGCTGGCGCCCGGCGGAATGCTCGTGTGGCACGGCGCGAGTCGAGATGGAGTCATGGCGCGGTTTCTCGTCCGCGACTGGTGGCAGACCACGGACGGAACGCTCGTGGCACAGGAACGAACCTACGACGCGCTGTCCGGCATTCTGAACGTGAGCTCGGTGTGGGCCGGGAACGGCCGGCGGGGCGAGCGCGCTCACCGAATTCGCCTGTACACGCCAACTCGGCTCGCCGAGCTGTGCGCGGACGTTGGGCTCATCGTGGAGCGATCGTTCGACAGCTTCCGCGACCGCCCGCTCACGCGTCGCTCGAGCGAGATGATGCTCGTCGCGAGAAAAGATGATTCCGAGTAGCTTGAGGACGCCATGCGTCCCATACGAGTCTTAGTAGCAAAACCCGGCCTCGACGGCCACGATCGCGGCGCGAAGGTCGTCGCCGCCGCCCTGCGCGACGCGGGGATGGAAGTCATCTACACCGGGCTGCATCAGACGCCGGAGATGATCGCCACGGCCGCGGTTCAGGAAGACGTCGATGTCGTGGGGTTGTCGATACTTAGCGGCGCTCACATGACGCTGTTTCCACGCGTCCGCGAGCTCCTCGTCGAGCAGGGCCGCGACGACATCCTCGTCACCGGCGGCGGCATCATTCCGCGCGAAGACATGGAGTCGCTGAAGGAAAAAGGCATCGGCGAGCTGTTCGGGCCGGGCACGAAGACGACCGACCTGATCGACTACATCAAACGGTGGTTCGCCGAGCGAGAGGAGCGGCTCGGGCAGGAAGCGTGACGACCCGGCTCCGACAGCTCAGCGCGGAAGTTCGAGAGCTCGAGGCACGGCTCAGAGACGGCGGCGGAGCGGAGAAGGTCGCCCGCCAACACGCGCAAGGAAAGCTCACGGCTCGCGAGCGCATCGAACGATTGCGCGATCCCGATTCGCGCTTTCTCGAGATCGGCCTCCTCGTCGCGTACGACGAATACGACGGCCAGGCGCCCGCCGCGGGCGTCGTCACTGGAATCGCCACGGTGTGCGGGCGCGAAGTCGTCGTCGTCGCCAACGACGCGACGGTCAAAGCGGGCTCGTGGTGGCCCGAAACGATCAAGAAGATGCTGCGTGCGCAGGAGATCGCGATGCGCTGCCGCATCCCGATCATCTATTTGGTGGATTCGTCGGGCGTGAACCTGCCGTACCAGGGCGGCGTTTTCCCCGGGCAGTACGGCGCGAGCCGGCTCTTCTATTACAACTCCATCATGCGGCGCTATCTGCGAATTCCGCAGCTCGCCGCGGTGATGGGACCGTGCATCGCCGGCGGCGCGTATCTTCCCGCGCTGTCCGATCTCATCGTCATGGTGAAAGGCACGTCGTTCATGGGACTTGGCGGACCCAATCTGGTGAAGGGTGCCACCGGCCAGGTGATCGACGCCGAGACGCTCGGCGGGGCTGTGGCACACACCGAGGTGAGCGGCGTGGCGCACTACGCCGCGGACGACGATGCGTCTTGCATCGCCAAGCTCCGCGATCTCGTGGCGAGGCTGCCCGAACAGAAGCGCATCGGAAATGGTTCGTCCGGCGTGGGGGAGAAGGGCAACGAGGCGTTGTACGATCTCTTGCCGGCGGACCACCGCATGTCGTACGACATGCGCGCGCTCTTGAACGCGATCGTCGACGATGGTGCGCTCGACGAGTTTCAGCGTGGTCTCGCGCGCGAAATGATTTGCGGCGACGCGCGAATCGACGGCGTGCCCGTCGGCGTCATCGCCAATGAACGCGGCCTCGTCAAAGGCCGTCAGGGCGAGAAGCCGCGCTTCGGCGGCATTGTCTACACTGAGAGCGCGGAGAAGGTCGCGTACTATATCGACCGGTGTGATCGCGAACGGATCCCTCTCTTGTTCGTGCAAGATGTGTCCGGATTCATGGTCGGTCCGGAAGCCGAGCACGAGGGGATCATCCGCGCCGGCGCGCGATTCGTCGAAGCCATGGCGACGGCGCGGGTGCCGAAGATCGTGCTCACGGTCAACCACGCGTCGGGCGCAGGCTACTACGCGATGGCCGGCCAAGGATTCGACCCCGATTTCATCTTCAGCTGGCCGACGGGCCGCATGGCCGTGATGGAAGGCGAAGCGGCGGTGCACGCCGTGCACGGCCCGGCCATCGAGAAGGCGAAAGCGAAAAAGGCCAGCGTGGCGTCCGAAACCGCAGAAGCGATCGCCGAGATGCGCGCAGACTACGAGCACCAGCTCGACGCGCGCTTCGCCGGCGCACGCGGCTTCATCGACGCCATCGTGTATCCCGAGGACACGCGCGACGTGATCGCGTTGGCGTTGCGCGCCACGCTTCAGAATCCCGGTCCGCACCTCGGACCGTTCGTCCTTCCCGCTCACTTCGACGAGGCATGACCGCGCCGACGCAGATGTTCACCCGTGTGGCCCGTCCCGAGCGCATCGTGCGCGTCGCGGCGGGGCAGGGGTTCTGGGGCGACTGGCTCGAGGCGCCCCGCCGCCAGGTCGAGGGTGGTCCAGTCGACTACCTGATGCTCGACTACTTGGCCGAAGTCACGATGAGCATTCTACAAAAGCAGAAAGAGCGAGACGCGAACATGGGGTACGCGCGCGACTTTGTGGGCGCGGTGGACAGTGTGCTGGGAGGGATCGCCGAGCGCGGCGTGCGCGTCGTCGCCAACGCGGGCGGCGTGAATCCGCCGGCCTGCGCCGCCGCCGTGCGGCAAGTCGCGGTCAAGCGCGGCGTGTCGGACCGCGTCCGCATCGGCGTCGTCACCGGCGACGATCTCTTGCCCCGCATCGACGAGTTGCTGTCACAGGGCCACCCTCTCGCCAACATGGACACCGGGGAGCCGCTGTCCACCGTACGCGATCGCGTGCTCTCGGCGAACGCGTACATCGGGTCGGTGCCGATCGTGGAAGCGCTGTCGCGCGGAGCGAACATCGTCATCACCGGGCGCTCGACCGACACGGCGCTCACGATGGGGCCGCTGCGATTCGAGTTCGGCTGGCGCGCGGACGATTGGGACCGGCTCGCGGCCGGAATCATCGCCGGCCACATCATCGAGTGCGGCGCGCAATGCTCGGGCGGAAACTGCTTGTACGACTGGCAAAACATCCCGGATCTCGCGAACGTCGGCTATCCGATCGTCGAGGGATCGGCGGATGGAACGTTCGTGATCGCGAAGCACCCGAACACCGGCGGACGGATCTCGGTGCAGTCCGTCTCCGAACAGCTGGTCTATGAAATGGGCGACCCGCACTCGTACATCACGCCGGACGTCGTCGCCGACTTCACGTCGATTCGGCTGGAACAGGTCGGCGAGAATCGAGTGCGCGTGTTCGGGATCAAGGGCCGGCCGCCGACCGACAAGCTGAAAGTCTCGATCGCCTATCGCGCCGGCTTCAAGGCGGTCGGCACGCTCGTCTACGCATGGCCCGACGCGCTGGCGAAGGCGCAGCTCGCCGACCGCGTGCTGCGCGAGCGGCTCGATCGCCTCGGCTTGCGATTCGATTCCGTCCTCACCGAATTCGTCGGCGCCTCGGCGACGCACGGCCGACTCGCCGGAGAGGCGCACGACCCGCCGGAGGTCCAGTTCCGCATCGGCGTGCGGGGCGAGGACAAGGCCGCGGTCGAACGCTTCACGCGCGAGATCGTGCCGCTCGTGCTGAACGGTCCGCCCACCGTGACGGGATTCGCTGGCGGCCGCCCCAAGGTCGAGGAGATCGTCGCCTACTGGCCCGCGCTCATCGACAAGCAGGTCGTGCGCACGAAAGTCGAGGTGCTCTCATGAAAGTGCGGCTCCTCGATCTGGCTCACGCCCGCTCGGGCGACAAAGGCGACACCGCCAACGTCGGCGTCATCGCGCTGCAGCCGCGTTGGTACCCGGTGCTCGAGAAATACCTGACTCGCGATCGGGTGGCGGAACACTTCGCCGGACTCATCACCGGCGGCGTGGAGCGCTTCGAGCTTCCGAACCTGAACGCGCTCAACTTTTTGCTGCATGGCGCGCTCGACGGAGGCGGAACGCTCTCGCTCAAAACCGACGCGCAGGGAAAAGTGTTCTCCACCGCGCTACTGCGCATGGTGGTCGACGTGCCCGACGCCGAGGCCGTGGCCGTGGGCTTGACGGGGGAGTAGAGGGACCGTGCGCACTGCGGCCCGAGCGCGGGTTTATTTGTCCAGAGCCGGTCCCATCCGCATCACGACGCGAAGCGTGCTGTCCGCAAAAATTCCCGTTGCTCGGCGCTGATCGGGATCTCGCGCGTAGAAGATCGATCCCACGCGCAACACGGCGAGCCTGGTGCTCGGGGAAAGAGCGTGATCGAGCTGCGATGCCAGGCGCCTGCACACCGAGCCATCGGTGACCGGAACTACGGCGACCTGGGTGGCGGAGTCGGGAATGCCCTGTTCGTGCCGGAGCTCGACGAGGAGCCGGCTGGCGCTGAACAAGATCTCTTCGACGTCCTCGCGAGCGCTGTCGAGAGCTGGCGTGGTAAGGGCGCAGGGCTCCTGCTCACGCTGTCGCAGCGCGGCCAAGCCGGCGTTATTCTCCTGCGCCGCAGCGACGCTCGAGCGCACGCCGAGGGCAGAGATTGCCAACGATACGGCGAACGCGACAGTCATTTTCATATTGGCGTTACTCCCTCACAGAGTCAGAGCGTTGACTAGCAAGCCGAAGGCCGAATTGGTGTACCGTGGGTCACCGTCGATCAATCGCCGAACTATTCCGCGCCAGATAGGCTGCTACCTTCGGGCGTGATCGAGATCAAGCGTCGCACCGAGATTCAACTCATCCTCGCCGCGATCGGGCTGGCGGTGTGGGGATACGGCGCGCGTTCCGACGACCATCGCCTCGAGTGGATCGGGATCGCGTTCTTCGGAGCCGCCACGGCCCTCCGGTTCTTCAAAAAGCGTCCGGAGCCGCCGGAGGAATAGCCCGTCCGGAGCGGCCCGCGCTCTGCCAGCCGTCTCGTCGCACGCTTATTCTTTCAAGGCTATGGCGTCGCGACACATCCCCGAGCTGCTCGCGCCCGCTGGCTCACTCGACGCCGTCCGCGCCGCCGTGGCCAACGGCGCGGATGCCGTCTACCTCGGCGCGGCGCGGTTCAACGCCCGCGACGAAGGCGCCCAACTCTCGCTCGACGAGTTGGCCGAGGCGTGCCGCATCGCGCACGAACGGCAGCGGCGCATCTACCTCACGCTCAATGTGCTGATCAAGCCCGCCGAGCTGATTGACGCACTCGTGTTTCTCGGCGAGGCGGTGGACCGCGGCATCGATGCCGTGATCGTGCAGGACATCGGCCTCATTCGGCTGATCCGGACCATTTATCCGGAGCTCGAGATTCACGGCTCCACGCAAACGACTGTGCATGACGAATCGGGCGCGCGCGTGATGCTGGAGCTCGGCGTCGACCGCGTGGTGCTCGCGCGGGAGAACACCCTCGACGACATTCGCGCCATTCGCGCCGCCGTTCCGGCCCTCGGACTCGAGTCGTTCGTGCACGGCGCGCTCTGCATCTCGTATTCCGGCCAGTGCTTCATGTCGGGAATGATCTCCGAGCGGAGCGCGAACCGGGGCTCGTGCGCCCAATCGTGCCGCAAGGACTACGTACTCACCGACGCGGCCAACGGATCGGAACTCGACCGCGGCTATCTCATCTCGGCGAAGGATCTGGCGGCGCACGAGCATCTTCCCGCGATTTCGGACGCCGGCATTGTCTGCCTCAAAGTCGAAGGGCGAAAGAAAAAGCCGGAGTACGTCGCGACGGTCACCAGGACCTACCGCGACTTCCTGGACCGCGTCGAGCGCGGCGACGACACGCCGGCGTCGCCCGAAGAAGTGCAGCCGCTCGTGCAGATCTTCAGCCGCGGTTTTACCGGCGGCATGTTCGGCGGCCGAGCCGGGCGCGACTACGCGACGCGCACACAGCCCGACAATCGAGGCATCGACCTCGGCGTCGTCGTCGGCCAGGAACGCGGAGAGATTCTCGTCGAAGTCTCTTCGCCGATTCGCGAGGGCGACGGCCTCGGCTTCGAGGCGCCCGACGCGATCGGTGGGCCGACGATGGGCTTCACGGTGGGGGCGGTGCGTACGCTCGCGTCACGAAACATCGTGAAGCAGGCAATCGACTCTCGCGTGCGCGTTCCGGCGGGTTGGCGAGTGATTCGTACGTCGGAGGCCGCGCTCCTCGGACGGGCGCGCGCCAGCTTTTCGTCGATGACGCGCGACATGCGCACGAAACGGTCGCGTCTCGACGTTCGGCTCTTCGGCGCACATGGCACACCGCTCAAGGCGGTGTTCACGTCCAACGGCGACGCGGTGACAGTGCGGAGCGGGACGACACTCGCGCCGGCGACGAAGCGTCCGCTCGACGCCGAACTACTCCGGGACCAGTTCGGCCGGCTGGGTGAGACGGCGTTCTCGCTCGGCGCCGTCGACATGCAAGGACTCGAGTCGGGACTCTTTCTGCCCGTCAGCGAACTAAACCACCTGCGCCAGCGTGCCGTCGACGAGCTCGCGCAGCGGCGCGGTTGGGCGCACGACACGCGCATCGGCGAACGCACGGCGCGCATCGACTCGGCCGTTGCGGCGATTCGCGTGGCCGAGTCGAGTCTCGACAACCACGCGCCACTCGAGGCGCCGCGTCTCACCGCGCAGGTCTATCGGATCGAGGCCGCCGAAGCCGCCGCCGCATCCGGTGCGACTGAAGTCTGCTTCGATCCATTTCTCAGGCATCCGGCGCCGCCGCTCGCGCGCGTCCGCGCGCTCGGCGAGCGGCTCGCCGAGTCCGGCGTCACGCTGCGGCTTCGCACGCCGACCATCGTTCGGCCGGAAGAGCGACGAGCTCTGGGGAAGTGGCTCGACTCCGGCCTGCCGTTGCTCAGCGGCCACCTCGGCCTCGTGTCGGAGTGGGGACGGGCAGGACGCGACGTCGTCGCCGACTACGCGACGAACGTGTTCAACGCGCATTCGGCGGTCGAAGTGTTTCGCGTCGGCGCGCGACGAATCGTCGCGTCGGTCGAGCTCACCGCCGACGAGCTCGCGCAGCTCGTCGCGCCGTGGGGCGGTAAGGGCTTCGACGTCTTCTTGTACGGACGCCCGGAGGGGATGACCATCGAGCATTGCGTGCTCTCGGCGGCGTTCGAGCGCGAACCCACGACTTGCCGCGACCTATGCGTCGTGAAGCACGCGAACGTCGAGCTGACCGATCCCACGGGCTACACGTTCCCAGTCGCGACCGACTCCGCGTGCCGGAACCGCCTGCTGCATTCGCGCCCGGTGGACGGCTCGGAATTTCTGCCGAAGCTCTGGCGCGCGGGAATTCGCGGATATCAACTCGTGTTCAACGTGCCCGGTGACGACGTCGGCGCGATCGTCGCGCGGTATCGGTCGATGATCGACGCGCTCAGTGCGGGGGCGGAGCCGGACACGGCGGAGATTCGCCGGCTCCTCGGCACGTCGTTTACGCGCGGTCATTTCGCGCGTGCGGTGTAACGATCCTGCGCGCCGCCTTTCGATGACGGCCTTTGTTCGACTCGGTGTCACGCTGAGCCCGTGACCAGCACATCGACGGCGTCCACCATGCCGACGCTCGAGCAAGCGCGTGCCGCCCTGCGCGAGCGATTCGGCTATCCGGCGTTTCGAGCGGGGCAGGAAGCCGCCGTCGAATCGGTTCTGGCGGGGCGCGACACGCTCGTCGTGTTGCCGACGGGCGGCGGAAAATCGCTCTGCTTTCAGGTCCCGGCGCTCATCCTGCCCAAGCTCACGGTCGTCCTCTCGCCGCTCATCTCGCTGATGAAGGACCAGGTGGACGCGCTGGCCGCGCGCGGGCTTCCGGCGACGTTCGTCAACAGCACGCTCACCGGCTCGCAGATCTCGGATCGGCTCTCACGCGCGATGCGCGGCGACGTCAAGCTGCTCTACGTGGCACCGGAGCGGTTTGAATTCGGGACGACGGCCGAACGTTTGCGGGATGCCGGCGTCTCGCTGCTCGCGGTGGACGAGGCGCACTGTATCAGCGAATGGGGACACGATTTCCGCCCCAGTTACCTCAAGATCGCCAGCGTCCGCGAGCGCCTCGGCAACCCGCCGACCGTTGCGCTGACCGCGACCGCGACGCCGCACGTCCGCGCCGACATCGTCACGCACCTGGGTCTCGAGAAGCCGACGACGATCATCACGGGATTCGACCGGAAGAATCTGGCGTATCACGTCGTGCCGACCAAGACCGAGCGTGACAAGGACGACGCGCTCGTCCAACTGCTCCGATCGAACAGCGACGGACTCGCCGTGGTGTACGCGGCGACGCGGAAGGCGGTAGAGCGGATCGCGACGCTCCTCGAGCGCGCGCGCATTCCCGCGGCCGCGTATCACGCGGGCCTCGACGATGCGCGGCGCCACGCGGTGCAAGACGCGTTCATGACCGAGAAGGTGCGCGCGATCGTCGCCACGAACGCGTTCGGCATGGGGATCGACAAACCGAACGTGCGGCTCGTCGTGCACTACGCCATGCCGGGCACGCTCGAGGCGTACTACCAGGAGGCTGGCCGCGCGGGGCGCGACGGTCTACCCGCGACTTGCTATTTGCTCCACGCGTTTCCCGATCGCTTCACGCACGAGTTCTTCATCAAGGGCGCCTACCCGGAGCGCGCGCTCGTCGAGAAGGTGTACCAGCGTGCGTGCACGCTGGCGGATAAGACAGGCGCGGTGTCGCTCGAGCCGGCGTCGATCGCCGCGTCGCTGCCCGGCAAGGTGAGCGACCGCGAGGTGGAGTCGGCGTTGCGTGTGCTCATCCAGGCGGGCGCGATCCGTTCCGAGCCGGAGAGCGGCAGTCGGGTCTTCGTGCGGCTGCTCGCCACGCCGGATCGGATCAAGCGCGAGCTCGGCGCGAGCCGTGCCCTCGAGCTGGGATTGCTCCGCGCCCT
>DASYSS010000035.1 GCA_036003045.1 Gemmatimonadaceae bacterium | reverse complement strand
CCTCGTGCTTGGCGATGCGTGGGAGCGCGCGTACGGCGATCTCGAGTGGCGAGGTTGGACGCCCGATCGCGTGATGCCGTGGTACTGCGCCACGTTCGACGGATCGCTCACGCACGCATACGGCGTGAGGACCGGCGCGAGTTCGTTCTGCTTTTGGCAGATCGATCCGCAGGGCATGAGGCTGTGGGCGGACGTGCGAAGCGGCGGAGTCGGTGTTCAGCTCGACGACCGCACGCTCGACGTGTGCGACGTGGTGTGTCGTGCCGGCCACGACGGCGAGTCGTCGTTCGCGACGCTCCACGCATTTTGCCACCAGATGTGCCCTCCCGCGCTCCCTCCCCCTCCCTCGCTCCCTACCATTCCCCGAGCGGCCCGGCTCCCGCGCTTTCCTTTGTACGGAAGCAACGATTGGTACTGGGCGTATGGAAGGAACACCGCCGAAACCGTGCGCGCGGACGCCGCGCACGTCGTCGAATTGTCCCCAGCCGGCGAGAATCGGCCGTTCGTCGTGATCGACGATGGATGGCAGCCGGGGCGCGGCGCGGACAAGTCGGGCACCGGCACATGGGACCACGGCAACGAAAAATTCGGCGACATGGCCGCTCTCGCGGCGGACATTCGTCGAGCCGGTGCGAAGCCGGGCATCTGGATTCGTCCGCTTCAGGCGCCGTCCAGTGTACCGGATGCATGGCGGCTGTCACGAGACCGTGCGATGCTCGACCCCACCGTGCCCGAGGTTCGACAGAAGGTCGTCGACGACCTGTCTCGAATCCGAACGTGGGGCTTCGATCTAATCAAGCACGACTACAGCACCTACGACATCTTCGGCCGCTGGGGATTTCAGATGGGCGCGGCGATGACGCGCGACGGCTGGTCGTTCGCGTCGGGCTCGTCGCGGACCACCGCGGAGGTGATCAACGACCTCTACTCGGCGCTTCGAACCGGAGCCGGTGACGCTCTCGTCATCGGATGCAACACGGTGAGCCACCTCTCCGCGGGCGTGTTCGAGATCTGTCGCATCGGCGACGACACGAGCGGGACAGAGTGGGCTCGCACGCGAAAGATGGGCGTGAACACGCTCGCGTTTCGCGGTGCACAACACGGCGCGTTCTACGTCGCGGACGCCGACTGCGTCGGTGTGACGAACGCGGTGCCGTGGGCGATGAATCGCCAGTGGCTCGACCTGTTGTCGCGAAGCGGAACGATGCTCTTCGTCTCGCTCGCGCCGGACGCTCTCGGTGCGGAGCAGCGGCGCGATCTCACGGCGGCGTTGGCGCGCGCCGCCTCACCGCAGCCGCTCGGCGAACCGGTGGACTGGCAACGGAGCGTTTATCCGTCGCGCTGGCGGTTGGAGGGACGCGAGGTCACCTATGATTGGGTTGGGGCCGATGGCGCGGGCCCGCCATAGATTGAGAGCGGTCGCATTGAGGATTGGGTTCGTGAGCGGTGCCTCGTTCGGTGCAGTCGTGGCCGCGATTTCGATTACTGCGAGACTCCACGGGCAGTCGCCGCGTCCCGACTCGTTGCGACTGGTGGTCGTCAGCGGAGTGACGTGCCACAGCCTGCCCGATCCTGCCTCACCGGTCGCCCAACGCTATCACATCGGCGATGTCGTCGGGGCGTCCAAGTCGACGAAGGGACTCGGGGGGCGCGCGTGGTACTTCGATTCGTGGCGGGTCATGGGCATCTCGCCGACGTGCTGGGTGCCAGCGAACGTCACGGTTCCATTCGATCGCCAACACCCGGAGCCAGGGTTCGCGGGGGTGGCGCAATACGTTCTCGCTCGCGATACCGCGTCGTTCGAGACACTCGTCGACGCGGAAAACTTTCTCCTGGAGCCGAACCACTACGGCGGCGGCGCCGGCCAGTCCCCGCTCGCCACGTCAGGGCTCCTGCAATTCAGACGGCTGCAATTGATCGAACGAGCTGCGATGCGCGTCGACGCGCATTCGCTCGAGGATGCGCCGGTCAAACGCGCGTGGGTGATCGCCCACCGTGACTTTCTGTACTTCTACGAGCCGGACGCAATGTGGTTCGTCGCGAACGAACGATATTGGAAGCTGTACGATGCCAACCGGACAGCGCCCTGGAGCGATGAGCTTGCGGCCTACGCGTCGCAGCGAGTCCCGCCGAGCGACGAGTGCGGTTCGGACTGCTTTCTCTCGATGATCAGGGAAGGGCCGCAGCAGTACTGGACACGACTGCCCAACGGGCCATCGATCGGCAGAGCGCTCACGCGCGCGCTCGAGCTCGCGGACCATGCCATCGAGGCGGTTGACGAGGAAGCGCCGACCCGCGCGGCGATCGATACCGTGCGATCCTCACTGGGGCTCGTCGGCGCACCTGAGAAGCTTGCGTTGCTCGACCGGCTCGCGCGGCTCGATCGGGCGGTCAAACGATAGAACGCGGCGTCCGCTTCGCACCTCCCCCCCCACCACTGTTCGAGCTTGGAGAATGTCATGACATCGTCGATCCGCCGCGCCGCCGTCGTTTGTTCGATTTTTACGGCCGTCCTATGGTCGGCGCCGTCGCTCCTCGCCCAGGCCGCGAAGCGCCCGCTGCGCGTCGGCGACTTGTACCGCCTCCGCAACATCGGCGCGCCCGAGCTTTCGCCCGACGGGCAATGGGTCGCGTACACCGTGACGACCCTCGACTCGGCCAAAGACAAATCGAACACCGACGTTTGGATGGCGAGTTGGGACGGCACGCAGGCGATTCAGCTGACGTCGTCGCCCGACGCCGAGACGACTCCGCGATGGAGTCCGGACGGGAAGTATCTGTCGTTCCTCTCGTCGCGCGAAGGCGGCAAGGGTTCGCAGCTCTGGCTGCTCGACCGGCGCGGCGGCGAAGCGCAGCGTGTGACGGAGCTCAAGGACGGGATCGACGAATACGCGTGGGCGCCGGACAGCAAGCGCATCGCGATCATCATGCGGCCGTCGCTCGACACCGCCGACTCGGCCGGTTCGAAGCCGAAGCCGATCGTCATCGACCGGTACCACTTCAAGGACGACGACAACGGATACCTCGACTCGACTCGCGCGCACTTGTACGTGTTTGATCTGACCGAAAAGAAGGCGACGCTGATCACGCCGGGGATGTTCGAGGAATCGCGACCGGCGTGGTCGCCCGACGGCAAGTCGATCGCGTTCGTCAGCACGCGTCCGCAGGCGGCGGACCCGGATCGTACGAACAACTCGGACGTCTTCGTCGTCGAAGCGCGCGCCGGCGCGACGCCGAAACGCCTCACGACGTTCGAAGGACCCGACGAGGGTCCATTGTCGTGGAGCCCGGACGGCCGATCGATCGCCTATCTGCAAGGGAGTGAGCCGAAGTTCTACGCGTACGACGAGCAGCGGCTCGCGGTGGTGGACGCGAACGGCGGAGCGCCGCGCATTCTCACCGCCGCGCTCGACCGGCCGATCTCGTCGGCGCGTTTCAGCGAGGACGGAAAGTCGATCGTGTTCCTGTACACGGACGACCGCGTTCAACTCGTCGGTCGCGTCGCGACGAGCGGCGGCGCGACTCAGCCGCTGATGTCGGGCCGCCGCGTCGCGAGCGGACTATCGCTCGGCAAGGACGGCCGCATCGCGGTGCTGGCGGGGACGGCGACGCAGCCGGGAGAAATCTTCGCGCTCGAGAACGGATCGCTGCGACAGCTCTCGCACCACAACGACGCCTGGCTCGCCGAGGTACAGCTCGCGACGACCGAAGACGTTTCGTTCAAGACGAAAGACGGCAACGAAGCGCACGGCCTGCTCGTCAAGCCCGCCGGATTCGTGCAGGGAACGAAGTATCCGATGCTACTGCGGATTCACGGCGGCCCGGCGGGGCAGGACCAGCATTCGTTTTTCTTCGAGCGCGAGTTGTTCGCGGCAAACGGCTATGTCGTGTTGAACGTCAACTATCGCGGCAGCAACGGCCGTGGCGAGGCGTACCAGCGCGCGATCTACGCCGACTGGGGAAACAAGGAAGTCGTCGACCTGCTGGCCGGCGTCGACTACGTCGTGGCGTCCGGCATCGCCGATCCCCAGCGGCTTGGCATCGGCGGCTGGAGTTACGGCGGCATCCTCACGGATTACACCTCGGCGACGACGACGCGGTTCAAGGCGGCGATCTCGGGCGCGGGCAGCGCGCTCCAGACGTCGATGTACGGCGTCGACGAATACGTCTTTCAATACGACACCGAGCTCGGGCCGCCGTGGAAGTCGCAGGACCTCTGGATCAAGCTCTCGTATCCGTTCTTCCACGCCGATCGAATCACGACCCCGACGCTGTACATGGGCGGCGACAAGGACTTCAACGTTCCTGTCGTCGGCGGCGAACAGATGTATCAAGCGCTCCGGTCGCTTGGCGTGCCGACGCAGCTCGTCATCTATCCGGATCAACATCACGGGTTGACCCGACCGAGCTTTCTGTACGACCGGTTGTCACGATACGTGGCTTGGTATGACAAGTTCCTAAAGCCGGCACCGGTTCAGGCGGGCGTCGTGCATCCGTGACCGTGGCTGCCGGCGGCTCGTCGTAGAGGGATATGTCCGCAGATCGGGAACGCGAGCAACTCGACGCCCGCCTGGTTCGGGTGGAGCGGGCGCTCGACGCGATCACGAGGGAAGTGGCGGCGATCCGGGCCGCGCTCGGCGCCGCCCGGTCCGCGCCCGCGCCGGCGCCCCAATCGAAAGAGCCCGTTCCGCGAGCCGCCTTCCTGGCCGGCTTGGGCGTGCGCGTCGACGCGCCGAACGAGGGCGCGTCGCGGAGAGCGCGACCCGCGTCTCCTGGAGCGGCGGCGGAGCAACTCGATCTCGAGAGCCTGGTCGGCCGATACGGGATGCTCGCCATTGCTGTCATCGCCGCCGCCTTGGCGGTGGGAACGTTCCTGAGCTGGGCCATCAACAAGGGATACCTCACGCTCCCGCCGGGCGCGCGCGTGATCGTCGCGCTGGTCTTCGCGGCGGGTATCGGCGCGTGGGGACTCCATATTCGAAAGCGTGAGCGGCCGTTCGGGTCGAGCATGGTCGGACTCGCGCTCGTCATCGTATTGATCTGCGGCTACGCGGCCGGATCGTGGCTGCGTCTCGTGCCGCCGTGGGTGGCCTTCGCCGGATGCATCGGCGTGTCGTGGGGGCTCGCGTTGTTCGCCCACGCCGAACAGGACGAGCCGCTCTGGTGTGTCGCCTTCGGCGGCGCCGCGATCGCGCCGTTCGTGACGAGCAGCGACGAGGGCAACTTCTTCGCGCTCGTCGGTTATGGCGCGTTCCTGCTCTTCGCGGCGTCGTTCGCGATCAGCCACCGCGCGTGGCCGGTGGCGTGGCGCATCTTCTACGTAGTGTCCGGGTTTTACGCCATCACGGCCATGGTGATGGGGCGGGACCACGGACCGCCCGGATTCTACACGGCGTTCGCGTTTCCCATGGTCATCGCGCTCGTCGGCGTGCTGCCGTTCGCGCCGGTTTCGCGGAAGCGCGCCGCGTTGCGATGGTTCGCGATCCTCACGGTCGTCGCCGGCTTCTTCGCGCTTCCGCCCCATGGAGCACAGGCCCTCGGCGTGACCTGGCGGATCAGTGCCGCGTTATTCGGCGCGGCGATGCTCTGGCTCGTCCTGGCCGACCGACTGGACGCGACGAAGCAATCCAGTCTGCTTGCCACCAATACCGGCAACGTGTCGGCACTCGACTGGATCGACGTCGGCATTCTTCCGCTGATTCTGTGTTTCCAGGCGTCGAGCACGGTCGGGCCGCTCGCGTCGCCGGCGCTCGTCGAGGGTGTCGGCGCGGCGATGCTGCTGTTGTTCGCGTTTCGTAGGCCGATTGGACCCGCTCGCGACGCCGCCGCGGCCGCGTGCGCGATTCTCACGGCGACGGCGGTCTTTCAGTTGCACCTCGAGGAGCCGACCGGCCTCCTGCTCGCGATGCTCGCCATCGGCATCGCCGCCTTCATCGTCAACAAAGCGCGGCCCAGCGCGTCGTGGATCGCCACAGCCGTCGTGGTGACCGTGATCGCCGCGTCCATCAGTCTGCTCGCGCTGGCTATGCGACCTTCGTACACATACACGCCGTTCACTGGTGAGCCGACGCTCACCGCGGCGTGGGTGACGCTCTTCCTCGTTCTCGTTTCGCGTTTTCGCGGATGGATCGCCGACTCGGCGAAACCGCTGGTCGCGGAACGACCCGATCAAGTCGCCTCGGCCGACGTCTCGTTCATGCGGCGGTTCGCGCGCCTTGCGCCGTGGGTTTGGGCTTTTCTCTGGGTTCTCATCGAGCTGGGCAAGGCGTTCAGCCGCAGCACGTCGACGCTGTTCCTCGTCATCTACTTCGCGGCGACCGCGATCGCCGCGGTCGCGGTGGGACACATTCGCCGTTCGCCGGAGCTTCGCCAGCTGGGTCTCGCGCTCGCGCTCCTTGCCGCGGCGACGGCGGTGTACGGGGCGACGACCTACTTCGACGTCGGCGCGCGCGTCCTCGCGTATCTGGTCACCAGCGCGTTCCTGCTCGGGATCGCCTATTGGTACCGACGCCGCCCCTCAGAATCCACCGCTTGATCCGAGCAGGGCACCGTTCAGGATTCTCGAAGGGCGACGATCGGCGGGACTCGCGTGGCGCGCCGAGCCGGAACCAGCGCGGCGACGACCGCGCTCACGATCAGCACGGAGACGGCGACGACGATCGAGCTCGGGTCCGCCGTTCCGACGCCGTGCAGCTGCGACTTGAGGAGGCGCGTCATCGCCATCGCCAGCGGCAGCCCCACGACGAGCCCCGACACGACGAGCGTGAGCGCGTTCGTCAACACGAGACGCATGACGTCGGCGCGCTGCGCGCCGAGCGCCGTGCGCAGGCCCATTTCGCGGGAGCGTCGCGCGACCGAGTAGCTCATCACGCCGTACAGACCGATGGCGGCCAACGCCAGCGCGAGCAGACCGAACGCGGTGGCGAGACGCGTGAGCAGGATCTCCTGCCTGATCTGGGTCGTGATCAAGCTGGGAAGCGGGTCGATTCCGTCGATGGGCAGCGACGCGTCGACCGCGACGATCGCCTTGCGAATCTGATCGACCAGCGCGGAAGGATCGCCCGCCGTGCGGACCGCGAGGCGCAGCGCCCCCGGATTTCCGAGCTGACTGGAGCTGGTGTCGCTATGGACGTAGGGGAAGTACATCCGACGGTCGACCGTGCCCGTCAGACGATGGTCCCGTGCATCGGCGATCACGCCGACGATTTGCACCGCGATCGAGTCCGAGAAGCGGATGATCTTGCCGATGGCGTCCTGATGAGGAAAGTAGAAATCGGCGAGTCCGCGCGTCACGACGGCTACCCGCGCGGGTTTGTTCTCGTCGCTGGAGACCAGATCGCGACCGGCGAGCAACCGCGCGCCGATCGCCCGCGCATACCCGGCGCCGACGTTGTCGTAGGCGATCATCGAGTCTTCGGGGGTGCGTGCGGTGAACCCGGCGACCTCGATCGACGTGTGCGAGTCGCTTCCGGAAAAGATCCCGTTCTCGGAGAAAGTCGCGTCCGTGACGCCCGGGATCCCCGCCACACGATCTCGTAACGCGTGGGCCAGATTGTAGAGCGGCGTGCCGACGTATCCGCGGGCGTTGATGTCCAAATCGACGATCACGAGGTGATCTCGATCGAAGCCGACGTCGACCGACTGAAGATTTCGGAGGCTGCGAACGAGAATGGACGCGCCTACCAGCAACACGACGGACAGCGACACCTGACCGACGATCAGCAGGCTCCCGAGCGGCCGCCGGCGGTGGCGAAGCCCGAGCGCCGAACCCGTGACGGCTTGCGCGCCGACGCGCATCGACGTCGCCAGATCGATTCGAGTCGCGTGAAGCGCGGGCGCCAGCCCGAAGATTCCAACGGCGAGCACAGACACCGCGAGCGTGAACGCGAGCACCGTTGGACTGAGACCATTTCCCACTACGCTGGTCGCTCCTCCGCCGGCCGCGAGCGTGATCAGCCACCGGCTCGCGACGCGCGCAAAGAGCAATCCGGCGCCGGCGCTGGCGAGCGCCAAGACGGCCGCCTCCGTAAGCAATTGGCGGACGAGCCGGCTTCGGTTCGCGCCGAGCGCCAGACGCACGGACATCTCACGCCCCCGGGCGATCGCTCGCGCGAGCAGAAGATTCGCGACGTTCGCGCAAATGATCCCGAGGAGCAGCGCCACGCCGATCATCAGCGTCAACAGCGGCGCCTCGAACGTCTCACGAACGCGAGAGAACCCTTTGGCTCCGGAGGACACGTACGTTTTCGGATGCGAGGCGGTGAAACTGGATCCGGGCTGCGCGTTGACGTTCGTGAGAATGCTCCGCGTGACAAGCGGACCCAACTCGCCTTGCGCCTGCGCTTCGGTGATTCCGGGCTTGAGCCGGCCCAGAAGCAACAGCCAGCTCGTGAACGGATCCCGCAGGATCGAGGAATGCGGGCGCATCACGTCGTGCATCCCCAGCGGGATCCAGACGTCCGGGCGCTGCTCGACGATCTCGCCCGTGAACTCCGGCAGCGCCACGCCGACGATGGTGAACCGAACGTCGTCGATCGTGAGGCCCTGCCCGACGACGGCGCGGTCGCCATGGAAACGACGCTGCCAATATCCATAACTGATCGTGAGCGGCGCGGCGCCGCTCGTGACGGAATCGGCGCTCGCGTCGAACACGCGGCCGGCCGCGGCCGTCACGCCGAGCACCGAGAAGTAGTTGCCCGACACGAATCGGCCGCGCGGATGTTCGAGTTCTCCGCGGCCAATCCGGACGTCGAGTCGGTCCGTCTTTCCGGATGCCAACACGCCGCTGAAGACGGTGTTGTTGTCGCGCACGGCTCGATACACAGGCGCGGAGAGCAAGTCGGTGCGCGGCGAACCCGTCGAGTACGAGTTGACACGAGTCGGATCGCCGACCGCGATGAGCTGTTCGGCGTGCGGCACGGGGAGACCGCGCACGAACACGGCGTCGATCATCCCGAAGATCGCGGTGTTGGCGCCGATGCCGATCGCCAACGCGCCGACCACGAGGGTCGTGAACCCGACGTTTCTGCCGAGCGTTCGCAGCGTGAACACCAGATCCTGCTTCACATCGCCGATGAGGTTCGCGCGTCGCATCGACTGCTCCCGTTGTTCGTCCATCGTCACGCAGGACCGCTTCACTGATTCGAGGTCGCCGAACTGCCGCTCCGCTTCGCGGCGCGCCGCCTCGGGCGGCATGCCGTCGGCCACGAGTCGCTGGATGCGTGACTCGAGATGAAAGGCCAGCTCCTCGTCGACGTCGTGCGCGAGGCGGGCGCGGTTCGCGGGAAGTCGGAACACTCGGCGCATGGCCGTCAGACCGTTTCAGGCGACACGGCGGCAACGGCGCGCCCGACGGCGCGCGCGTATCGCTCCCAGGACGTCACCTGCGCGCGCAATTGCGCGCGCCCGGTGCGCGTGAGCTGGTAGTACTTGGCGCGCCGGTTGTTGTCGGAGTAGCCCCACTCGCCTGAGAGCCAACCGTTCTTCTCCAGCCGGTGCAGCGCGGTGTAGAGCGGCCCTTCTTCGACGAGCAGCTCCCCCTCCGTCACCGCCTTGACCCACTCCGCCACCGCGTAGCCGTGGCGCGGCCCCCACATCAGCGCCTTCAAGACGAGAAGGTCGAGCGTCCCTTTGACCAGCCCGCCATCCGAATCGAGCATCTCCGCAACCCCTCTGTGTTAGAGGGGAGGATACCGTCGGGGATTGCGGCCCGCAAGCGAGAGTCGTCCACCCGCCCCTGACGAGTGATGAACCCGCCGTCACGCCTTGCGGCCGGGCCTTTCGTCGTCTCCTGTCGCCGTCAGGCGCTGCGCAGCGCGTCCATCGGCGAGATGGACAGCGCGCGCCTCGCCCCGAGATACGTGGTCGTGATGGCGACTAAGAGGACCAGGGCCGTCACCGCGCCAAGGACGACGACGTCCAACGCCGGCACGCCGAAAAGAAAGGCCGCGAACACGCGACCGACGCCGATCGCGGCCGCTAGACCGACGACGACGCCGAGCAGCGCCGGCATGAGCCCATGCGATCCGACCGCGGCGAGGACCTTCCGCGGACCGGCGCCGAGGACGATCCGCAATCCGATCTCGTGGACGCGATCGCCGATCACCTGGGTAATGATCGCGAAAACGCCGATCGCCGAGAGCAACAATGCGACGACGGCGAACGCCGCGAGAATCGTCGCCTGGTACGTGACGCGGGTCCACGAATCACCGGCGTGCTCCTCCAGCGTGCGCGCGTCGAAAATCGCCAGCTCGGGGTTCGCGCGCTGTACGGCGCGGCGCAAATCGGCGATCAATCCCCGCGGGTCGCCGCGCGTCCGCACGAGCACGGTGCGACTCGCGTACGTGAACTGCGCGTACGGCGTGTAGAAGTCCGCTTGCACAGGATGGTCGTCGAGTGGCTGATACGCGACGTCGCCGACGATGCCCACGATCGTCGCCGCGGAGTCGGGGCGGTCGAAGTTGCTTCCGCCGCCGAACCACACGCGTCGGCCGATCGGATCTTCGTCCGGCCAAAATCGCCTTGCCGCGGTTTCGTTGATGACCGCGACACGTTCGCTTCCGGCGCGGTCGGCGTCCGTGAATGTACGACCGCGCAGGAGAGGAGCACCGAGCACGCGAAAGTGTTCCGGGCCGACGTAGTGGCGCAGCACGAACGGAGCGGCGTCGCGGCTCGCCCACGGACGGCCATCAATGAAGAGGCTGGTGCTCGCGCACCCGGTGCTGAGCGGCGCGCATCCATCCACCGAGGCCGCGTCGACACCGGGCAGCCGGCGCACCTCGTCGAGGATGTGCGTGATGAGCGGCGGCGCCTTAGGCGCCGGATACTTCACGTCCGACGGACGAATCGTGAACGCGATGAGGTTGTGGCGATCGAAACCCACATTCGTGTTCGCGAGCGCGCGCAGGCTGGCCGCGAAGAGCCCGCCGGCGGCGAGCAACACGAGCGCAAGCGCCGTCTCGGCGCCGACGAGAACGTGGCGCAGCCGCATGCTCCGCGGCCCGACGACGCCGCGGCCGCCTCCCGAGTCGTTCAGCGCGGTCGTGAGATCGACGCGCGTGGATTGGATCGCCGGGAGAAGGCCGAACAGCAATACCGTCAACGCGCACAATCCAAGCGAAAACGCCAGCACTCGGTCGTCGACACGAGGCGCCGCGAATTCGCCGACGGCGCCGTAGAAATTCCGGCCGCGAAAGGCCGCCGCCGGCACGCCCGCGTGAGCCGTCAACGGCCACGCGAGCGCGATTCCAATCGCCGCTCCGCCGAGCGCGATCAGCGACGACTCGGCCAACAGTTGCCGAATGATGCGCCAGCGACTCGCGCCGAGGGCGGCCTGAAGCGCGACGTCGCGCCTCCGCGTGGCGGCCCGTCCGAGCAAAAGGCCGGCGACGTTCGCGCAGGCGAGCAGCAGCAGGCATGCCGCGCCGCCGAGCAAGAGCAGCAGCGGACGGCGCGTCGACGGATCGATCCGTGCGTCGTTCATCGTCAGGGCCGTCGCCGCGACGACGTCATCGGGTCGTTGGTCGCGTAACGGACGGAAGCGGCCGATCTGCGGGCCGAGCACCGCCAGTTCCGCGATCGCGCTCGGCATCGAGCCTCCCGCTCGCAGACGACCGACGACGCTGATGAAACTCTGATTGCTCACCAAGTAGTCCGCGTACGTCGCGCGAACCGCCATCGGCGCCGGCATCCAAAGCGAGGCGCGCCCCGAGAGTCCCTTGAAGCCAGACGGAAGAATGCCGATGATCGTGAGCTCGACTCCATTGAGCGAGATCTTTCGTCCGATCACGTCATCGCCGCCGAATCGGCTCTTCGACAAATCGGCTCCGAGCAAAACGACCGGCTCGGCGGTCGCCGCGTCGTCAGCCGATGCGTCGAACGAGCGGCCGGCGATGGGGCGGACGCCGAGGAGCGCGAAGTAGTCCGACGACACGAACTCGCCCTCGACCGGTTCGGCGTTGCCGCTCGTGAACGCCACGGTGGCTCCGCTGAAGCTCGCCACTCTCTCGAACGATCTCTGCGCCGCTGCCAGCGCGCGAAAGCGCGGCCACGACCAACGTTCGTTACGCGCCCATTCGCCGGAACGGGCTCGTGTCATGAACAGTACGGCCAAGTCCGAGGCGCGCTCGAAGGGCGGCGGGCGAAAGAGCGCGGCGTCCACGACGCTGAAGACGGTGGTCGCCGCCGCCGCGCCGAGTCCGATCGAGACGACTGCTGCCGCGGTGACGACGGGCGTGCGCCGCAGCGACCGAGCCGCTCGCCGGAGCTCGAGTCGAAGATCACGAAAGGCGTTCATTTGGGCAGCAACCGAATCGCACCCTTGAAGGTGCGGACGGTCATGTGCGCTTCGCCGGCGCCAAGACGAACGGTGAGCGTTTGCCCGCCGGCTGACGCGGGACGGATCTGGCGCAGCGAGTTCGGATCATCGCGGCGTAACGGTCCTCCACCTTGGATGAAGCCGGTCACCGTCGAGAGATCCAGCCTGCTCGATGCCGAGCGCGGTAGAAGCAGGTCGACGGTGCCGGCATGATCAGAGAAGTCGAATATGCTGCCGGGCACCGGATTCGCCTCGTACCGCAGGTTGCCCGTCACCGAGCTGAATCGGCCCCGTCGGATGGCCGGCGACTCTACGTCGAGCGGGCCGCTGACCGTCGACGCGTCGACGTCCTCGGGAGACCCGCGCACCGTCATGTGTCCGCGTCCGGTGCGCGCCTTCACGAGCATCGACGTGACGTCGAGGTCGATGTCGCCGGTGATCGACTCGGCCTCGACGTGCTCGGCGTCGCCGGCAAGACGAATCGCGCCGGACACCGAGTAGAACCATCCGCCGACGCCTTCGGCGGTGATCGTC
>DASYSS010000034.1 GCA_036003045.1 Gemmatimonadaceae bacterium | reverse complement strand
GTCCTAGGAGCGCTGACGTCCTAGGAGCGCTGACGTCCTAGGAGCGCTGACGTCCTAGGAGCGCTGACGTCCTAGGAGCGCTGACGTCCTAGGAGCGCTGACGTCCGAAGAGCGCTGACGTCCGAAGAGCGCTGACGTCCGAGGGGCGCTGACGTCCGAAGAGCGCTGACGTCCGAAGAGCGCTGACGTCCGAGGGGCGCTGACGTCCGAGGGGCGCTGACGTCCGAGGGGCGCTGACGTCCGAAGGGCGCTGACGTCCGAAAGAGCGTGACCCGGCGCTCCGATGGCGCTGTAATTAAGTCGGCGCCGTAAAGATGTGAGCGTCGTAAGGACATCGGCGTCGTAAGGACATCGGCGTCGTAAGGACGTCGGCGTCGTAAGGACGTCGGCGTCGTAAGGACGTCGGCGTCGTAAGGACGTCAGCGTCGTAAGGACGTCAGCGTCGTAAGGACGTCAGCGTCGTAAGGGACGTCAGCGTCGTAAGGGACGTCACCGCCCTCTAGCGAATCGAGAACAGATTGACCAACAGACTCGTTCCCTTATTGTCGCCTTGCTGCAAAGCAATCGCCGCCCCGAGCTCGTAGCGTTTGATCCTCAGCCCAGCGCCAAACGCCACCGCGGTTCCACCGGTGATGTAATCGGCACCGCCGCGGAGCGACAGCATCGGGATGCCGCGATACTCGACGCCTGCGCCGACGCTCGTTTTCGGCCCGATCACGATCGCCTCGTCGCCGCCCATTTGCTGGCGTGCGTCGGCGGAGACGGTGAGATCCTTCCTCCAGTCGTAGGCGAGTCCGGCGGCGATCGTGGGTTTGAGTCTGTAGTTCGCAAGCGCGCTCTTGAGGTTGGCCGGCGCGTTCGCGTACGCCTGCTGGTCGAAGTTCGCGGTGTCGCCGCTTACGTCGAATTGGCCCAAGCCCGGTCGATAGGACATCAGTGACTCGTTCCAGCTGAACGAGTTGAACACGTTCTGAATCGCAGCCGAGAGCCCGAGCTTGTCCTTCAGCCAGGAGACGCCGACGTCGGCGCCGAAACCGCTGCCGGTGAACCCACCGGCTCCCGACATCGGCGTGCAACCTGGCGTAAGCTGACCGGTATCATCGCGACAGTCTTGGAACGAGCGCGAGCCGACGGATGGGAGCGAGATCGTGCCGCCATTCGCGTTGATGTTGCTCCCGGCATCTTGGGCGATGGTGACGAACGCGCCGCCGATCCACTTGAGCGTCGCACCGAAAGCGAGCGTGGCGGAGCCGGGCTTGTGGTCCCCGAAGGCGCGTCCGTAACTGACGGAGGCGCTCGTCACAGCACCTGAACTGGCTTTGGAGTTTTTGAGATTCAGCGTCCGCACGTTCGTGCCGTCGGCGCCCGAGCCGGAGGCCGGTACGTTGCCGAAGAGAATGGCTTCGACGGCGTCGGGGTTCAGGTTCACGGACCCGAAGGCCGTCAATCCGACCTGCGCGGCGAACGGACCCACGCTCGCCGCGACGTTCGCTCCGCCCGAAGGCGTCCCCTTCTCACCGCCCGCCGCCTTGACCTTGTCGAGCCACGCTTGCCGAGTCGCGCGTGGAACGACGTTGGGCACCTTGTAACTCGTGGCGTCGTTGATGTCGGCGAGCGTGATCGGGTCGAGCGTGAAGCTGGCGGTCACGGGCAGCACGGTGAGCGAAAACCCCGGATTGCCGGGCAGTCCGAGGTTGGCCGGATTCCACGAGACGGCTTCGTACCCGCGGGCGCGCGCGACAAAATTTCCGCCGAGGCCAAGTGCCGCGGCGCTGGTGTTGAGCTGCTGCGCGGAAAGCGTCGTCGTGAGCGGAACGAGCATCGCGGCAGCCGCGACGCGGAGGCCGTGACGACTGGACGAAGTACGCATCACTGACTCCCCGTGTGCATGGTGAGTTGAACGCGATTGTTGATCGTCACCGCCTCGCTCGGCGTCACCGTCGTCGTTCCCGACAGCGACCCGCCGAAACCCATTTGCTTCGCGTTCAGCAAAGCCTTCGCGCCTACCGGGCCGAACTTGAACGTGGTCGTCGTCGTGCCTGGCGCGATCTGCACGGCACGGGAGACGAGAATCGTCTGCGTCGGGCACGAATCGAAGAAATTTCCGTTTCCGTCGCCGCAGCCGAGGAAATTCACGTTCAGGTTGCCGCTCACGTTGAACGGATTGGCGATCGTGACGAACACGAGTGCCGAATCGGCGCGGTCGGCCGAGCCGAAGTTGAAGCTGAAGTCGCTGGGATTTGACTTGATCTGTTGATTGGTCAGCGTCAGACTGGCGTTCGCGGCGGTGAGCGGTCCCTGCGCGCTGCCGCCCGCGCGCACCGTGTAGGTGAACTGTTGCGCTCCGGTGTTCGTGAGGGTGATGATACTCCCTTGCGGCGATGTCACGTCGACGCGAAGACTCACTCCCGCCGTCGTCACGACGCCCGACACGGGAATCTTCGCCGTCGTCGTCGCACCGTTCGCTGGGATCGCATTCGCCGGCCCATTCAGCGTGAGCGTCCCGAGCACGGTCGCTCCGCTGGCGACAGTGAATGTCATGCTGCCCGCCGCGCCCGCGCCCGGATTGATCGGGTCGAACTGATAGCGGTTCACCATGGTGACGTACACCGTGTCGCCGAGCAGCGTCGCTGAGCTCAGGCCGGCGGGCAGGAAGGTCGCCGCGCTGGTCGTCGACGCGGTGTAACTCGGCTTGGGCGTTGCGACCCCGGCGGTGCATTGCGGGCAATCCTGCGCGAGCGTTCGCGTGAGCGTGATCGTGTTCACGTTCGCCTGGAACGTGAGTCCGTTCGGCGCGAGCGTCACGCCGTTCGGCAGGATCGAGCTGACGAGGATCGTCGCGCTGCTCGCTGGGAAATCCCAGGTCATGTCCCAGTTCGGGATCGACGTCGGAACGTCGCAGGCCGCGCCGAGCAACGCGGCGAATACTACGGTGGCGACACGCGGTCGCATGTTGAGCGTCCCTCCACTTCGTCGGGGAGAGCAGCTGTCCGGACGAGCCGGACTTGTGAGTGCGCCAACCGTAGCCCGGTCCGGCGCGCGCTGTCAAGTCGCGGCCCCGGGGCCTTCCGCCTTCGAGCCGTGATTATCGCGCGAGCGGAGTCGGACGCAGCTGGAAGTGGATCACTTTGCTCGTCGTACCCTTGCCAGTTTCCATGTGAAACGGCGCGCGCGTGCTCACGGTCGCCCAGAGGCCGCGGCCCTTCCAGCCGGCGTTCGGGTCGTCGATGCGGCCGTCCATCCACTTGGTGTAGAAACCCATCGGATACGGCACGCGGAGGATCACCCACTTGCCGTCCTTGAGCGCCAGCAATCCTTCCGATTCGTTGCCGGTGTTGATCGGCGTATTCTTGCCCAGTCCCAGCGCGTCGAACTGGTCCACCCACGTGTAGTAGCTCGCCTCCGCGCTCCCGGGATCGCTCACATTCTGGAGCTGCGGCAGCGGCTCGGCGTAGAACGTCCAGCCCTCGGGACAATGTTGGCCGGTCGCCGTCGGACCGTTGAGCGGGCTTTTGCACTTGCGACGGTCGAAGCTCGCCATGTGGCCGCTCGCCATCGCGACCCACGCGACGCCGTTGCGGTCGATGTCCATGCCGCGCGGTGAGAATCCCACCGTCGGCGCGTTGGGATTGTTGAGCGGAGGCTCATAGTACTCCGCCAATGCCGTCTCGGGGGGATGCGCGCCGGGTACGAGACGGACCACGCCTCCGGGATAGCCGAGTGTCGACGCCCAGATCGTGCCATCCGGCGCTGGAGACACCGCGTAGAAGCCCGCGTTGATTCGATGGTCTTTCGTCGGATCGATGGGCTGGTTCGGCTCCGTGAACTCGCCGCGCTTGCCGTCGCCGTTCGTATCGAGAATGAGCGCCGTCCATCCCTGCGAGCGTTCCTCGTCACCGGTCTCGTCGAACAGCTTCGTGTCGAACCAGCCGACGACTGGTCCGCCGCCGCTCGTCCACAACGTGCGATTGGCGTCTTCGGCGAACATCAAATGGTGCGTGCTAAAACAGGTGTTGATAAGCGTGAGCTTCTTCGTCTTGGGATCAAACATCGCGAGCTGACGTCCCGAACGGTTGACGGGCGTGAGCTTCGCCGAAGGATGCGTCGATCCGGCCTTGCAGAACGCCGGATTGTCGGCGGGCCGAATCGTCGACGTGATCCAGACGCGTCCCTTCTCGTCGAACATCGCGTTGTGAACGTTGTTCTTGCTCGTCCAGGGGAAATCGGTGCCCCAGTAGGCCGACGGCGCGCCGGTGCTCAGCCCCGCGGCGATCGGCGTCGCCGCATCCCGCACAGTGAGCGGCACTCGGCTGATCGTGTTGCGGACCGGATCCAACACGGGGAGATAGTCGCTGCTCAGCTCGAGCGATCCGTAGATCAAACCGTTCGGGTTGAGCGTCGGGTTTCGGCGATCCGTCGAGACGAGATCGTGGAGATACGATTTGGGATCGGCCCAATCCCATTCGGAGATCACGACGTTTCGCTCGACTCCCTGCGGCCGCTGTGGTGCTTTCTCTGGTACATCGCCCGCGGCGATGCGGTCCGTCCAATCGGAAAACAGCGCCAGCGCGCGCGTGTGGCCAAGACCGTCGATCGCCGAGAGCATTTGCGAACCTGCTTGACCGGACTGGACGCGGCGCTCCCACGCCGCCGTGCTCGGTTTGATCTGGCTGTACTCCGGCGGAAGTTGTCGCGTGCCTCTACTGCCGAGTTGGTGGCAGGCGAGGCAGGTGCCGGATTTGATCGTGCGAATCCAGTCGCCCTGCGACTTCACGTTCGGCGAGATGCCGTTTCCGCTGGGACCGGTGCCGGGAAATTCGTTCTTTTCGGGCACCTTGAGCATCGAGAACCAGTAGCCCGCGGGGTAGTACGCCGCGGCGGCGCGCGCATTCGGCGCGACGGCGGCCGTGAGGTTGAGCGTTTCGCCGCCGGTCGCTTTGGATTTTGGTGAGTCGACGAGGCCGTAGCCGCGCACCCAAACGTTGTACGTTGCCTTGGGGAGATCGGGAATCAGGTATCGGCCCTGATCATCGGTCACGACGATGCGAACGAACCTGGTCGGCAGGTCGTTGGTCTCGGCGATCACCCAGACGCCCGCCTCGGGTCCGCGCGGGCCGGTCACGACGCCGGCGATGTCGGTCTCGCCGACGTGTGTCGCGGGTCGGGGCAGGGCGGAGAGGAGCGCGACCGCGCCGAGTAGGACTCCGGTGATGCGCATGATAGTCTTGGTCTTCATGCGTCCTCCGCTCTCGATGATGGGCCGTTTCTATCATCCGTCATTCGCGTCGACAGCACAAGTCGTGCGACCACGGGCCTCCATGCGATCGCCGACACGCCGAGCCGCCCGAGGGCCGTCTCGGCGCTGCCTCCGTACAAGCGTCGTAAGTAAGCGCCTCAAAAACGGAGTCAGCCGACTACGGCGAGGCCGCGCAAATTGGTCGGCGTTGCCGCGAATCGCGCGACGATGCGCCAGCTCACGCCGCCGTCACTCGACCAGTGCACACCACGCTCATCAGCCGCCCACAACTCTCCGGCAGAATTCCCCGCCGTGAGCAGCGGCGCGATCGTGTTCGGTGGGTGGGGCCAGCCCTCTCTCACACGCTGCCATCGTGAGTTCCCCTCACGCCGATACAAACGTCCGTCCGACACGCCGGCGACGTACGCGGAACGCGGGCCGGATGATGCGGAAACTATGACGACGTCGGGGCGGGCCGGATCGATCGCCACGCTGCAAAAATAGCCGACGTCGAGACCGTCCTCCGGCGAGCGCCACGTCGCGCCACCATCGTCGCTCTCGAAGTAGCCGTCGCCGGCGGCGACGCGGAGAGAAGTCGGTGCGTCGGGGTGGATCGCCAACTCGTGCGTGTCCCACGGGCCGTCGTTCACCCGGTCATTCCAGCTGCGTCCGCCATCGAACGTCGACACGAGTGCACCAGCCTCGATCGCGACCCACAGTCGGTCGGCGTCGCGCGGGTGACACGCGATCCATCTAACGTGGTGTGTGCTCGGTTTCGGAGGGAACGACCACTCGGGTGAAGAGGGCAGTGTCTCCAACGCAGCGGTCTGCTCCCAGGTCGCGCCGCCGTTCTCCGAACGCCACACTTCACTCGGCTCGGTGCCCACCCACACGAGATCTCGCTGAGCGGGGCTCGCGGCGATCGACATGATCCGCTTCCCCTCGAGACCGATGCTGCGCCACGAGGCGCCACCGTCATCA